>CALXRO010000022.1 GCA_944390875.1 uncultured Rickettsiales bacterium | reverse complement strand
TAACTATATTCCATCTATAAAGAAAAATTCCATTAAAATGCAGGAAAATGAAGAAATAAGCAAAATTGAAACAGATATAAAAGTAATAAAATCCACAAAAACTTGATGATTATTTAGATCATTTTTTGATGACGTTAAATATTAAAAAACATAGTAAAACTCTCAGAGAAATATCCAGAACTTCTTGAAAAAGTACCAACTATAAAAGGTACAGTTGAACATATAAAAAATGAAAAAATAAAAGAAGAAACAAATAAAATCTTACCAAAATTATTAAATCAAAAAACAATGTCACAACTAAAAAACAAAAATAAACGGAATTTAGATACACAGGTAAATTTTTAAATAGATCTAGAAGACCGACATTATTAGAGAAATATAAATTACAGCAAAAACCTCGAACTAATGTAGCAAATCAAAGAAAACAAAAATTATCACATGTGGACAAAATTCCAAACAATGATCAACAATCAAAATTACCAAGTCTTTATTAATTTAGATAAAGATTTATTAGAAATGCTTATTCAAATCTTGCTCAGTAGAATAAGTTGAAAATAAACTTTTCTAGTCTATAATAAACTTAGTTATCAGTTTTAATAAAAATGTTTAAAAGTATTAAAAATAAGCTTTTTGGTTCAGCCAGTAGTAGAGAAATAAAAAAAATGAAAGATATTGTTAAACAAATAAATAATCTAGAAGATAATTATATTACTCTCAGTGATGATGGTATAAAAGAACAAACAAATATATTAAAATCAAGATTAAAAGCAGGTGAAACATTAGATCATATTTTACCACAGGCATTTGCTGTTGTCAGAGAAGCTGGAAAAAGAACACTTGGTTTAAGAGCTTTTGATGTACAATTAATAGGTGCCATGGCACTTCATCATGGAAATATTGCAGAAATGAAGACTGGCGAAGGTAAAACTTTTGTTGCTGTCTTTGCAGCTTATCTAAATGCTTTAGAAGAAAAAGGTGTACATATAGTTACAGTTAATGATTATCTTGCTAAAAGAGACTCTGAATGGATGGGTAGAGTATATAAATTTCTTGGTTTGAGTGTGGGTTGTATATTACAAGGAATGTCAGATGACGCTAGGCAAAGAGCGTATAATTGTGATGTAACTTATGGTACAAATAGTGAATTTGGTTTTGATTACTTGAGAGATAATATGGAGATAGAAAAAGATAATCTTTGTCAAAGAGATTTTAACTACGCAATTGTGGATGAAGTTGATTCCATTCTTATTGATGAGGCTAGAACTCCTTTGATAATATCTGGCGCAACCAGTGATAATTCAAATTTATATATAACAGTTAATAATATTATATCAAAGGTTGATAATTCCTTATGCTCTATTGATGAAAAAGAAAGGACAGTTGTATTAACAGAAGAAGGTACTGAATATGTTGAAAAAGCTCTCCAAAACGCTGGTTTAGTTGATGTTTGTGACAATATGTATAATATAAAGTATGTAAATATAGTACATCATGTTAATCAGGCCTTAAAAGCACATAAGTTGTTTAAAAATGAAGTTGACTATATGGTAAAAGATGGCCAAGTTTTACTTGTTGATGAATTTACGGGTAGAATAATGGACGGAAGAAGATTTTCTGACGGTTTACATCAGGCTTTGGAAGCCAAGGAAGGCGTAAAAATACAAAATGAAAATCAGACTTTGGCTAGCATAACATATCAAAATTATTTCAGAATGTATCCAAAGTTAGCTGGTATGACAGGAACAGCAGCTACAGAAGCCGTAGAGTTTGAATATATATACAATTTAAAAACAATAGAAATCCCTACAAATGTACCTGTTAGAAGAAAGGATGAAGATGATGTAATATATAAGACAACTGATGCAAAATATCGTGCTATAGTAGAACAGATAAAAGAATGTAATGCTAGAAAACAGCCTGTTCTTGTTGGAACGGTTAGTATAGAGAAATCTGAAAAATTATCAAGGATGCTTAAAAATATTGGTATAAAACATAATGTTCTTAATGCAAAATATCATGAAAAAGAGGCATACATAATTGCTCAAGCTGGAAAACCAGGAGCTGTTACAATAGCTACAAATATGGCCGGTAGAGGAACTGATATTAAATTAGGTGGTTCAATAGATAGTGATTTATATGAAATAGAAAAAAGTGACAATCTGACGGATCAACAAAAAATAGATGCAATAAATAAACTACAGGAAGAAAATAGAATAAATAAAGAAATAGTTGTTAATGCTGGTGGTTTGTATATACTTGGAACTGAAAGACATGAGAGTAGAAGAATTGATAACCAGCTTAGAGGTCGTTCAGGAAGGCAAGGTGATATCGGTACTTCTAAATTCTTTTTGTCACTTGAAGATGATTTAATGAGAATATTTGGTTCAGATAAATTAGCTGGCATGCTTACTAAACTTGGAATGGAAGATGATGATGCAATATATCATCCATGGATAAGTAAATCTCTTGAAAGAGCACAGAAAAAAGTTGAGAATATGCATTATGAGATGAGGAAAAATGTTCTTAAATATGATGATGTTGTAAACACTCAACGAAAAGTTATCTTTGAGGAAAGAAAAGATATAATGTTTGCAAATTCTATAGAACCAGAAATAGAATATATGGTTAAAGAAAAGAATAGTGAATTAATAAATACTTTTACCCCACCAAAAACTAATGTTAATAACTGGAATATAGATGGTTTAAAACAAGAAGTTCTCAGAGTTTATGGAATAAATTTTGATATAAAAGATTATGTTAATAGTAATCTTGAAGTAAATAGTAGTAAAATTCTTGAAATGCTTTCTGAAGAGGTTAATAAAATATTTGAAGAAAAAGCAAATTTGTACGGTAAGGATATAATAAGAATTATGCAAAAACATATAATGTTGTTGACTATAGATAAACTTTGGAAAGATCATTTATATATGCTTGATAAAGTAAGACAAAGTATAGGTTTGAGGGCTTATGGTCAAAAAGATCCACTTATAGAGTATAAAAAAGAAGCTTATGATCTTTTTGAAGATTTAATGTATAAAATAAGCGAAGATTCAATTAGTATACTAGCAAAAGTTAAATTAAAAGAAGAAAAACCTAATAAAGTTCAAAAACAAGTGAATTCAAGCGAAAGTGATAGTATAGATGAAGTTAGAAAAGATTTTTTAAATATTATGGGAACCGCTAAAAGTAGAAGAGGTATTCCTAATCAAAAAATTAATACTAACACAAAGAAATAATATATTAATTTATTCATATTTATAATAATAATTCGTAGATTATTATAAAATACAATATCATAAAATTATGGGTTTATTATGCAAAACAGAAGAATAAAAGTTGGAAATTTTTATATTTCAAATGATGAAAGATTTACTTTAATAGCTGGTCCATGCCAACTAGAAAACCAAGAACATGCACTAATGCTAGCAAAATCAATAAAAAACATTTGCGATAAACTAGGCATAAATTATATATTTAAGGCATCGTTTGATAAAGCTAATAGAACTAGTGTAAAATCAAAAAGGGGTGTAGGTATAGATGCAGCTGTTGATATTTTTAAAGTAATAAAAAAAGAAATTAAATGTCCAATTATAACAGATTTTCATACATCAGAACAATTTAATCATCCGATAATAGATTCAATAGATGTTATACAAATTCCTGCATTTTTATGTAGACAAACAGATTTGTTAAAATCAGCTGCAGAAACAAATAAACCCGTTAATATTAAAAAAGGACAGTTTTTATCACCAAAAGAAACTCATTTTATATATGAGAAAATGAAATATTTTGGAAATGAAAATGTAATTTTGTGTGATAGAGGCACATTTTTTGGATACAATGCTTTAGTTAATGATATGACATGTTATCCTATTATGGCAGAAACAGGCTGTCCTGTATGTTGTGATTGTACACATTCTGTTCAAATGCCTGGAGGTGGTAATGGTTGTACATCTGGTAATAGAGAAATGGCTGAAGTTATAGCTAGAGCAGCAGTGGCTGTTGGCGTAGCAGCTGTATTTGCTGAAGTTCATCAAGATCCAGATAACGCTCCTTCCGATGGACCTAATATGATTAGGCTCGATCAATTAGAAAGAATTTTATCACTTTTGGTTAAAATCGATGATGTAGTTAAGAAAAAAACTAATACTCAATAATTAATACTTATAATAATATTACAATCATGAAAGAAAAAAACATATTAATTGATACACATTGTCATCTAAATTTACTTGAAAGCATAACAATTAGTGAAGCTATAATTAATGCAGAAAATAATAGTGTAAAAATCATAAATAATATATGTACAAATGTTAATGAAGCTGAAAAGATAATAGAGATAACCAAAAAATATGATAATGTTTTTTGTTCGGTGGGACATCATCCCGAAGAAGTAGAAAATTCCGAAATAAATTTAGAAGATATTTTGAAATACACAAATAATAATAAGATTATTGCAATAGGAGAAACAGGATTGGACTATCATTACAATACAGAAAACAAATTAAAACAAAAAAGAAATTTTGAAATACATATAGAGGCCTGTAGAAAAACAGGATTACCGTTAATTGTCCATACAAGAGATGCTGATAAAGATATGATTAATATTTTGGAAAGTGAAATGAAAAATGGAGAATTTGATTTTGTTTTACATTGTTTTTCATCTTCAAAAGAGCTTGCATATAGAAGTCTTGATATCGGTGGTTTTATATCTTTTTCAGGCATAGTGACTTTTAAAAACGCATCAGATTTACAAGAAATAGCTAAGACTATACCAATTGATAGAATTTTTATTGAAACTGATGCACCTTATTTAGCTCCAGTTCCTTTAAGAGGAAAAGAAAATCAACCTGCAAATACTTATTATACTGCTAAGTTTTTATCTGAATTATTAAATATAGATTTTTACGATTTTTGTGAAAAAACAACAGAAAACGCAACAAAATTTTTTAATTTTAAATTAATATAATTTAAATCATGTTTTAATTTTTTATTTTATAATTTCACTAACAACATCAGAATCGCGTAGCCATAAACTTTCAATTGCATGTGGTAAAATCGAACTTCTTACAAAATAACGTTGTATCCTAACATTTTTATAATTTTTATATTTATGTTGTGATTCATAAAGCATTATATCTTTTCTTTTTTCTAAAATTTGTTTTCTTTTTAAATGAATTTTGTGATTTTTAAAACCATTACATATAAGAAAATTTGATAACTTGCCAATTCTAAAATATCTATCTGATCTAATATGTGAATATGGCAAATCCTCATATAATACTAGTTTTGATTTTATATTTTCTTTTTCTGTTATTAAATTTTTAAAAATATTAAATATCTGTATATGATCTTCATGATAACCAATTCCCATAGGAACAAATATTAGTTGTTCTTCATTAAAATCTATTACATTTTCTATTTTGCTTAATATATCTGCATCCTTTTGTTCATTATTAATTATTGTTTTACTTGATGTTTCGAATAATCCTAAATTTATTTGTTTGATATTATATTTATTACAAAATATAATATCTTCATTATTTCTTATATCTGAAATTATTTGCATTCTTTTAAATTGATCCATATATGGCATTGACATTCTTCTTATATAACAACTATTTGTAAAAACATTTATGATTGTTTTATTGAAATTATCCAAATTTTGTAATAATCCTGACATTGAAAAACATATGTCATCAAAATGTGGTGATATAAAAATACATTTATTCATGGACTGAAAATATTTATAATTATTTTTTATAATTTTTAAATAAGTTTAAAAGTCAATGTATTTATTTTGTTATTAACTATAAATTGACAGGACAAGTATACAAAATAATAAGAAAAAATAAAAAATAGACCCTTCTTGTGAAATACATAAACAAACAAAAACCTAGGTTTTTTATATAATATGTTAAAATATAAGAGAAAACCTAGAAACTCAGTTAGATTTTTTATTTTTATTAAACCTTTTTTTTAAGTTTAACAAGATACTAACCATATCTTCGTTCTATTTTTCATAAGATTTTCATCTTACGATAAGGTAAAAACGATGCCTTATTGTTTTTATTATAAACTTTTATATTTATAATTAGGTTTCAACTCCCTAAATAGTTTAGATCTATATTTTTAATAGTATGTTATTACTATTAAAGGAAACTATCGTCCCTAAGTGATTTATATATAATTATTTTCTATATGATTTTTATGTCATACATGGAGACACCACTCGCATCTCAGTTAATTACTTTTTTTCTTTCTTTTTTTTGTTTACTCTATAGTTTTACCTATAGATGAAGGACACTAACCAAATCCTAACAGATTAATATAATATTAGTTTATTGTTTAATTTAAAATAAAATATAAACAAATGGACACCTGTCATATCCAAGTAAATTATATCA
>CALXRO010000021.1 GCA_944390875.1 uncultured Rickettsiales bacterium | reverse complement strand
TTTTCCATTTGATAAAACAACAGTTATATCATGTTTTATTGGATGAATGTCTTTCTTTGCCATAATGTTATATAAAAAAATAATGAAAATATGTTTATATTATATATTTATTTTTGGGAAAAGCAATATTTATATTATTGAATATAATATAATTTTTACAGACAATATTCAGTAAACTTATACCTCTTGCATTTTAATACCAAGCGCGTAAAATTTAGTTAATTTTAAAAACACTATTTTATTATGTCAGAAGAAACAAAAAAAGAGAAAAGTTTAGTTAGCGTTTTAGTACTGAATGTTAAAGGACAACTAGGAAAAGTTACAACGTTTTTTAGTGAGCATAATCTTAATATATTAAGATTAGTTTTATCGGCTGCTGATAAAGATGACAAAATTCATAAAATTATAGCATATATAGAAGGTGATAGAAAGAAAGTTAATGAAATGTGTGAAAGACTTTTAAATGTTGAAAATGTGCTAAAAGTTACCAATTTTCAAACGAATTCTGAATATATAGAAAAAGAGGTTTGTTTAATAAAAATACTAAATTCTGAACCAAAAGCGCCAGATATTTCTAATTTTGTTGCAGATTCAAATGGCAGAACAATTTTTACTAATCAAAACATAACAATATATAGAATTGAAGATAATGAAGAAAATGTAAACGATTTTGTGAATAAATTAGTTGATATCACCAAAAATATAGAAATATCAAGAAGTGGTATGATAGCTATGGCTATAGATAATAGAATAGACAATGTTATAGATGTAGATTTATGAGTTTAGATAAACATATTTTTAATAAAACAATTCTAAAGATGTATGATATTAGAGGAATTGTTGGAGATACTTTAAATAACGAAGATGCGTATTATGTAGGCAAGAGTTATGGTACCTTTTTAAATGGTCTTGGTTTAAAAACATGTATTGTAGGTAGAGATGCAAGAGCAACTTCTGAATCGTATTCAAAAGAAGCTATTTCAGGTTTAACAAGTGTTGGAGTAGATGTTGTTGATATAGGTCTGGTACCAACACCTATAGTATATTTTACAATACATTATCTTAAAAAAGATTCTGGTTTTATAATAACTGCCTCACATAACCCGCCAGAATATAATGGGTTTAAAATGCTCACAAAAAACGATCCTATTTGGGGTGATGATATTACAAAAATTGGTAATATATCAGCTGAAGGTAGTTTTTTAGAAACAGATCGATACGGAAAAATTGAGAATATTGATGTTAAGAAAGATTATTATGATTTTTTATTAAAAAAACTAAAAATAAATAAAAACCATAAAAATCTAAAAATATGTTGGGATGCTGGGAATGCTGCAGTAGCTTCAATATTAGATGAATTTGTAAAATTATTACCTTTTAAAAGTATTACAATTTGTAATACTGTGGATCCAAATTTCCCAAATCATCATCCAAATCCAGAATTGCCAGAAAATTTAAAAATGTTGTCTGAAAATGTGATAAAAAATTCTTGTGATTTTGGTATAGCATTCGATGGAGACGGAGATAGAATAGGTGTTGTAGATGACGAAGGTCAGATGATTTTTGTGGATCAATTATTAGCAATATTTGCTAGGGATTTTCTTAGAGAAAATCCTGGTGAAAAGGTTATGTCAGAAGTATCTTCAAGTTTGGTTTTATATGATGATATTAAGAAACATGGTGGCATACCAGTAATGTGGAAACCTGGACATTCTATACAAAAAGCAAAAATGAAATCAGACAATATAAAACTTGCAGGTGAAGCAAGTGGACATATATTTTTTGGTGATAATCATAATTATGATGATGCAATGTATGCAGCTATAAAACTAATAAATATTCTTTCAAACTATGAAGGTAAATTAAGTGATATTAGAAAAACTTTTCCTATTACATATCTAATTCCAAAAATTAATATAAAATGTGATGATATTGAAAAATACAGAGTGCCAGAAGAAATCAAAAATAGAATATTGGCACAAGGTAGAGAAGTTATTGATGTTGAAGGGATTAGGGTTAATAAATCTGATGGTTGGTGGATGTGCAGAAATTCAAGCACAGGACCAAATATGACAATTAGATGCGAAGCTTTAACCCAGCAAGGTTTAGAAGATTGTAAAAATGAGCTTAAAGAGCAGTTAGGGCTGAGCGGTTATAATATTAACATATAAAAAATCATAAGCAAAAAAAATGGAGCTAACTATACTAGCTAACTCTCATTATTCCAATAATATAACATCTAAACATTAGACGTTTTTTCCAATACTTATTCCATAGAGAGATCTCCTCACCATGTGCACTCCTTGTGTTCAAATTATAAATCATAATTATTTAATATACTAGTTATTTTTTGTCATAGGTTTTTAAAATTCATTGCATTTTATGCATAGGCCATAAATACCCTAAAATACTGGATATTTTTTATATTATTATAATATTTATGAATTTTTTAATTCATATTCTGAAAATAAGTATATAATAAAGAATGTTATTGAATTAATAATGTTACTATTTATACATGCAACTGTAAACGAGAATATTCCAATAAAATAAAGTGGATAATACATATTTTTGTTTAATTTCTGATATTTTACTTTTAAAAATATTTTTAAAAGTAAAAATAAATTCAATATTAATAGATTTAACACGTTTGAATATAAATTATTATCAAATAAATAAAATAGTCCATCATGAGAAATATTAATTTTTCCCATAATCATAAGATAAGTTGATAATAAAATCATAGAAGTTAGTGTAAAATAACCGAAAATATTATTTGCATATTTATTAAAAAAATTTGATAATATTGATACAAGTAGAGGTATATATAATATCAAATACAAAATATTTTCTTTATTCATTTTTACTCTCATTATTATGAATAAATATGACGATGTAAATTATTGATAATAAAATTATATTAATAATAATATTTTTGGTATTAATATTTTTAATAAATCTTCCATTAAATGTAATTATAGTTATAAAAATATTAATAGCAAAAGTAAAATTTGCTAATTTTATCCCAATTCCATTTTCATTCAGAAACATAAACATAAATTTAATAAACATAAAGAACAATATAAAATTTGATAATATTTCGATGTACATAATTATATTATTCATTACTGTTCTATATTAATTATTAATAATGTTAAAAAATAACCAAATATAATTACTAGCATTATGGATTTTAATTTTACAGAAGCATACACATTCAATATACTTATTCTTCTAAATTTTAGTTGATAGATTAAACTAATAATTACTATTATTAAAAATCCCATTATTATAGTTACAGAATCATATAAATATGAATATAATAAACTTGTCAATGAATATGTTAGTAACAATGGAAACAAGAAAGACACTAAAATTTTAAGTACTAAATCATTTTTCATTTTTATTCCACATATTTTTATAAAAATTTGATAAAAAAACAATTAATATATATACTATCAATACATAATTACTATTTACAGCTGTTATTAAATTATTTCTTTTATTTACATTTATATTTTCATTAATATTACTCGATTTTTTTGGTAAAATATTTATATTTTTATAACTTTCCAATATATACATTGTTGTTATTACTAAAAATAATAAAGACAAAACAAAAATTATAAATTTTAGTATTCTTACTGTTTTTTTACTATAATTTACATTTTTTAAATTCATATTTTCATAAAAACAAAAAACAGTTATTACAAACAAAGGTAGAAATAAACTGAATCCTGATAATGCTATAAAGTCACTTTCTTTTTTCATATTTGACATAAAATAAGCCACATTTGTAAATGTTTGTAAAAATAACAAAGGTAATAAAACTTTATAGTCTTTGTTTTTTGTAGAAATAAACAAGAAACCAATTAGGATTATAAAAAATAATATAACATCATCAACTATATAATTCATAATTATTTTATTTTAATACTATAATCTTTACTTATAATAACATTTACATTAGTTATACTACAAACATTTTTAATATCTTCAATAACATTGTTTAGACCAATATTACTATATATGTCAACTGTTTCAAGTGAATCTTTAATTGACATATTTCTTTCTGATTTATATTTTCTGACATCTGAGATAACTTTTAATACCATATTGCCAATATCTTCTATTTCTTTTTTATCTCCAAAATATTTTATTTTTGGTAAATTTCCTCTACAATGTATTGATCTTTTTTTGTTAAATTCATCTTCATATAAACAATAATATATTTCTTCTGTTATTACTGGTAAAAATGGCGAGAACAATTTTAAAATTGCGTTAAAAACATGATATATAGTTTTTATAGCTGAAATCTGTGTTTTTGTTACAATTTCTATTTCTTTTTCATTTAATTTTATATCTTTATATTTTATTCCAAAAGCTCCATAACATCTAATTTTTACTATTTCTAGATAATTATCACAAAAATTATTCCAAAAGAAATCTTCTAAAACTTCTAAAGCTTTATTGTATTCATAATTATAGAAATTTTTGCTATAAATTTCTAATACTTCATTAAGTTTATTGATTA
>CALXRO010000020.1 GCA_944390875.1 uncultured Rickettsiales bacterium | reverse complement strand
TTTCATAAAGATTCCTTGTAAGAAAAGTTGATAAAAGAAGAGGACCTATATATATAAATATATTGTTAGGTCCTCCTTTTCTAATATGTTCTGTATATATAATATATTATATGTATTATTTTAATATGCAATAGGTTTATGTAATAAATGTAGTCATATAATATATAAATAATTATATATAATTTGGCTAACTATTCACATAAACTTCAACCCAATCACCATTGCCATAGAATTCATTTCTATGACAAATTCTTATGGAGATATTATTGTTTCCTATTTTACTTAGATCATAAGTAATATTTCTATCTTTTGTATATAAAATATCTATTATATTATTATTTTTTAGTATTTGTATACAAAATTGACCATTTATTTCTGGAGAGGTATAGTCAACATTGTCAATCCACTTTTTATAACTTCTTCCTTTTTCTTCCCATTTTAAAATTAATAAATTACTATTCAATTTTAAAGATACATGACATGGCCTAAAAGGCTTCAGATTCTTACCTATTATTTCATAATATATAGTATTTGTATCAACCATATCATTATCAAAAGTTACAGCTTTATAAAAATAACCTGTTTTTATTTGATCAGAATTAAACTCCTGATATAAAATATTATTGTCCAATATTAAAAATTTATCATTTCTTTTGTGATTATTAATAGTAAGTTCAGTATCAAACAAGCCTCTCAACAAACCTGATATTTTATAAAAACCATTTTCTGTTAATTCTATATTTTTAAATTGTATTATTTCATCACCATATATAGCCATATTCATACCATTATATATTTCTTGATATGAAATGCTTATTAATTTATCATCATCAATATTACCATAAAAAGATACTATCAACTCATTTTTATTATCAAAGTAATATGGTTTAGCATTATCTGGAATATTAACGACCCTTCCTAGCAAGGAATTTTTAGTTGATTCTACTATATTTTTGTAACTTTTTGTGCTATTATCTGAATAATAAATATTGCATCCTGGCCAATTTTTAAATTCACCATTTACTGAAAATAGTAATTTTATCTTGTCTAACATATCGTCATTTATTGCTGGTATTTCAAATATATTTAAATAAGTTTTACCACTTTCAGACAATAATTCTAAATTTGGATTTAGTGGTCTTTTATCAATATAACTATAAATTGTCTCATCAAAAGGTACAGCAATTATTCTCAAAATCATGTTTTCAATTTCAATTTTTTTGATTTTTAAAACCAAGGAACTTTTATCATCTATATTTATTTTTACTAAGTCTGATGTACTAAGATATATGTACTCAATAGGTAAACAAAAATTGAATTCTAATCTTTCTAACCAAAGTGAATAGAGATAAACTTCTGCTATATTTCTTGCTTTTTCAGAATCAAGAACTACAGGTAAAGTATCAATTTCAATTTTATTGCCTTCAGTACAATTTCTTTCTGCATACACTGAAGTTGTATCATAGTTATTGTTTTTATCTAAAAATATTATATTTATTTTTTGTGGTAATTCACTATTTCCAATATCGTTGATTTCCATATATTTATTTCCTGCTCCACTTTCAAAATTAATAAGAGAATCTAAATCTAGTTCGGTTATTATTCTGTTATTTTCTGAACTTTTTTTATTTGAAATGAAACTAATCTTGCCATTTGTTTCTATACAGTCAAAAAAGTAGACTTTTTGTAATATGTAAAGAGCATCTATAACGGAAATACAATTGTTTATAACAAAACCATCAATAAATTCATCTACTTTAATTTTTTCTATAATATCTGTATTTATTTCAGCATCTTTGAAAAGTTGATAGAGTAAAACATTTGCATTTGATATACCAACTTTTCCATTTAATACGTAATCATACTTCCAATTTATCCCATCTGGCCATATATCTGTTCTGTTTGGATAAAACGGATATGGTCTCATATCCCAAGAAAATAATATTTTATTTTCAATATATTCACTGTTTTTAAAAAAGTCTTCTGTTGCTTCTATAGCTATTCTTTGAGCAAAAAAATCACTACTTCCAAGTGAATATTTTGGAAAATCTCCTGCTTTTTTATATGGTTCATTTGTACAAGCATCAACTGAACAAAAACCATATTCTGTGAACCATACTTTTTTACTTTTTGGTACCCAAGATGTTATCTTTCCATCAGGATTTATATGAGTATTTGACCACCAATATTCAATATTTTTACAAGCATATTTTTTGTCTATTGATACTTGTTCGCCATTAATATATATGTAATCATAATATTCTCCACTTGTCCAACCATTTTTTATAATATCATTTGTTATACTATCTTGGGGCAAATTTGTAATAGGAAAATAGGCGTTAATACCTATAAAATCTATATTTTCATTTGACCAAAGTTCATCAAGAGCGTACCAACCATCAATATTATGATATTCTTTATAATCTGCTGCGTAACTCATTAAAACATTTGGTCCAAGAATTTCTTTGATATCCTTTGCTAATTTTATTAATTCTTCAATGGCTGGAAAATTATTATTTTCATCTCTAATTGATGTTAGACCATAAAGTTCACTTCCTATTAAAAATACATCAATATAATCTTTTAATAATGCAGCATAATGTTTTATGTATTCATTATATCCGTTTGTTTTTGTGAAAAACGATTTTATATCAAAACAATTGCCTGTTATTAATTTACTTGATGGTATATTGTCAATATCCATAAGAATCTTTGGATGAAATATAGTTTTTTTATTTCTTGATTTTAATTCTTTAAAAAATCCAAGAATGCTTGAATCACTTGTAGTACCTCCATTAAATCTAAAACTACCATTTGAATTTTTGCCGAGCATTTTTGTATTATATCTGTTCCATTTGTTTCCTATAGAGTATTCGTCAGGCTTTGTAAATATTGGATAACCTGTTGGAAAATAATTAAATTCAATTCTTGGTTCGATAGTGCATTCGGCACAATTTAAGCTATTTCCAAAAAATGCTATTTGTGGTGCAAACCATTCACAGTTTTTAAATTCTTCAAAAAATTGATTAAGTGAAAGTAAACCATCTGAAATCCTACTATTATTATTTTCATTAATTTTGTACCATATACCCTCTACTGTTTCAAGTTCATCTGGATCAAATTGTTCGCCAGCCTTATATTGTATTATACAATCATAAATATATTCTCCAGCGCATGGTGAAAAGTTTATTCCTCTTATACAATTCTCCAAACTGTTTTCATTATTAGCATTAATTTCATTTTTCCTTGTGACTTCAAATAAGAAATTTGGTATTCTGTTATTAAATTCACTGATTGGGAAATTTTCAAAAACAATATAACATATATCTCTGTATGCTGAAACTTTACCTATGCCTTCAATGGATTCAATTAATGAATCTGGTTTTTGATCGGCAGTACCATTGTAAAATCTATATTGATATTTGCTTAAATCTAATAATGTAGTATCTGCCCAAACATTATTAAGTTTATAAATTTCACCTTTACATATAGCTATCGCAAAACTTAAAAAATAAAAATAATCTATGTTAGTTTGCTTTATTTTTTGACCTTTACCTATATTTATCGTTATAGTATTATCATTAGATACTTCCTTCACTTCGCTTAGCCAAATTACATTTCCAGCCAATTTATTTGTACCATAGACTACTGGAATGATTTTGTTATAAGTTGATGTTTGTATTGATATTTCAGATAATTTTCCAGTTATTTTATCTTTTTTCTGTATAGTTTCATTTTTTGTATATTCAAGTAATTGTCCAAAAGGAGATGAATAAAATTTATTTAGTACACTATTTTTTCTGCTATTTATTGTGTTTAAAGCCTGAGTAAATATAAAAGTTGTCATATAAAATAATTCTATTTATAGAAAAATGTAAACATATTTATTTTTTAGGGGAGAGTATTTTTTAAAAATTGTGCTATGTTTAAAATAATGTTAAATTTTAACATTCATTAAATAATTTTTTTTGTTTTAGCTGAGGAATGTAATACAATGATAATGTTAAATTACTTAAATACTTCACTTACCGTTTCAAAAATAGGTTTTATAATTTGTTCTATTATATTAAAATCTACCATATTTGCATTATTATATTTGATATCATTTTCTTTATACTTATTATTAATAGGTAAATAAATGATTTCTTTTTTCAATGCTTGTTGTGACCTTTTTGTAGTGAAAGAATAACCTTTAATTTTTCCAACCTTATTTATAACAGAAACTAAAAATAATGCTTTGAAATCATTTAGAATAAAATTTAAAGGTTTTAATATTTCTACATGATCACTTGTTGTAAATTCTTTTGATTGATAAAAACAAGTTCCTAGAACTGCACTATCTATTGTCAAGACATCTTTTTCTTCTGTTTTTGCATTAAAATATCCAGCAACGCCATTATCTGTTGCTTGCGTTGTAATATAGGGAAATTTACCTTCCCCATTTTTTTCCACAATTTTTCTTGCTTGTTTCTTTTTTGCACCTTTTATCTCAAAAATATTTTTCAATAAAAACGGTTTCCAATTAGAAATATCTATTTGTTTTATTTGCGTTTGGTTATTTATAAATGTAATTAATTTGCTTGTAATCAAATTATTTTTTTCACCAAACCAAATATAATTTAAGACACTTTCATTTAGTTCTTTAATCTTTATTTTATTCTTAAATAATACATAATCTAAAACATTTTTTTTAATTTCATTCTCGCTTATACTAAATTTAGGTTCAGGTATTTTATATTTTAGAATTTCATTTACATCTAAAAATTGTATTGTATCATTTCCATTTTGTTTATAAATAACATCTACCCAATAATTTTCTATGTCTTGCCATTTATTATAATAATCGTGTCTTCCTTGATTTTTGATTGTTATAAGCCCATCATCTTTGATATAACAAGCAAAAACGGATTTATTATTTTGTGGCTCTCCTGCTTTAAAGATAAAAATAGAGGTAGTAGTTGATACCATACCTTGGAATGTTTCTTCTGATAATTTTATAATTTTTTGTAATGTATGTTTTTTTAACATTTTTCTAACATGTTTTTGTTTTGTTTCTAATTTTTGATCAGATAATATAAAACCACATATAGCACCTTGCTCCACATTATCTAAAACATTTTCTATGATTTTAATACAGCCATACTTTTCTTCATAAGGAGGATTCATTAATACTTTTGTTATATGTTTGCTTTTAATCCATTCACCGATTTCTTTTTTTCTTGTATCATCTTGTATTATATTTGTTTTTCCGTCTTTATGTATCATCATATTAGCACAAGCAAGAGTATAAACTTCTTTATCAAATTCTATACCAAATAATTTATTGTGCTTTATATCTTTTACGGCACATTCATTATTTATACCCCCAACTTCTTTTATCATATTCCTCATTGCTTTTACGAGAAATGCGCCACTACCACAGCAAGCATCTAAAACTCTATCTTTATAACTAACGCCACAAATGCGATACATTAAAGAAGTTATATGGTCTGGTGTAAAAACTTGTCCTTGTTCTGTTTTGCCTTTATACCTTGTAAATTCATTAAAAAATATACCCATAACATCTTCACCATTCCAATAATCCGAGTTTATGTTATCAGATATTTTTTCAATACAATCAATAAATTCATCAATTTTTTCTTGGTTGTCTGTCAGATTTGCTTTGATACTTGCAAAAGTTTCACCAATTATATCTAGTTTACCATTTATCTTTTTATCATTTTCATAAGATTTATTTAAAGTTGAAACTATTGATTGTTGTAAAGTTACCCAATCCATACCTTTAACTAAAACGGCATTATATCTTTTAGCAACAAGAGAGCAAGCAGTAAAAACCATTCTGTGAGATAAGTTTTTAATTCCAAAGTCAAAATGAAGTATATTGTTGATTTTTGCAGTTAAAGAATAGATTAGGTTTTTATCTATTTGATTTTGATTATAAAGTGTTTTAACATAGTATTCCTTTGATAAAAGATTATTAGTTAAATCAACTTGCTTATTATCTTTAATAACTAGAACATCATACCCGTTATAAAGTATGCCGATAACTTTTTTATATTTTGTGTGTACAATATCTATGTTCTTTTGTAATTCTTGAATCCATTTTGGATTATTTACATATTCATTTGAATTTTTACATTCAAGTACCAAAGCAGGTTCATTTAAGTTTAAAGGCAAATACCAACCATCAGGCTTATCATTTATACCCTTAAAATTTAGCTGATTAAAAGTTGTTAATTGCCCCACATCAGAAATACAAACTTTATCTATACTAAATAAATTTAATTTCTTTTTTGCTTCGTCCCTAACTTTGTCTTCTGTTTTAAAGTTCATAATAATTATTTAAAATTATTCTACTTATAATAAAATAAACTTTGATTCAAAAAGCAATATTGTTTTAAAACATAATAAAAAAATCAAAATTTTTTTGTATAAATATTGTATAAAAATTGTTCAATATCTCTTAAAATCTATAAAATCAACATTTTAAATTTTTTTATATTTGCCTGTTGACATTTATCTAGGTTAATGCTATAATAGTTTGTGTAAGGCGATATTTCTATAAATTACCAAAATTTATTAATTAATGTTACCATGCTAAGTTTTATCATGGTCTTTTGATTATCGCATGTTGTTTTTTATTGTATATAACAGATAACAAAGCAATAATAACAAAGGTGATAGCATTTAGATTTTATTCTAAAAATGAACTTTTGTTATATTTATATTGATAATGTTTTGTAATGTTTCCATAATGGATAATATTACTATTATAAACAGTCAATTCCAGTAGATATAATATAGAGTTTGAGATCATTCAACGATTTTTTTAAAATTTGAGAGTATGATCCTGGCTCAGAATGAACGCTGGCGGTATGCTTAATACATGCAAGTCGAACGAGAAAGTCCCTTCGGGGATAAGTAAAGTGGCGTACGGGTGAGTAATGTATAGGAATCTACCTAGTAGTGAGGAATAAGCATTGGAAACGGTGTCTAATACCACATAATACCATTTATTTGGGAAAGGATTGGTCTTCGGATCAATTTGCTATTAGATGAGCCTATATCGGATTAGCTTGTTGGTGGGGTAAAGGCCTACCAAGGCGATGATCCGTAGCTGATCTGAGAGGGTGATCAGCCACATTGGGACTGCGACACGGCCCAAACTCCTACGGGAGGCAGCAGTAGGGAATATTGGACAATGGGCGAAAGCCTAATCCAGCAATACCGCGTGAATGATGAAGGTCTTAGGATTGTAAAGTTCTTTCGGTGGGGAAGATAATGACGGTACCCACAGAAGAAGCACCGGCTAACTTCGTGCCAGCAGCCGCGGTAATACGAAGGGTGCTAGCGTTATTCGGAATCACTGGGCGTAAAGCGTGTGTAGGCGGTTTTATAAGTCAGTTGTGAAATCCCTAGGCTTAACCTAGGAACTATAATTGATACTATTTTACTAGAGTATAGTAGGCGATGGCGGAATTCTTAGTGTAGGGGTAAAATCCGTAGATATTAAGAGGAACACCGGCGGTGAAGACGGCTATCTTGACTATAACTGACGCTAAAGCACGAAAGCGTGGGTAGCAAACAGGATTAGATACCCTGGTAGTCCATGCAGTAAACGATGAGTACTAAGTGTCTGGATTTTAGATCTGGGTGCTAAAGCTAACGCGTTAAGTACTCCGCCTGAGTAGTACGACCGCAAGGTTAAAACTTAAGGGAATTGACGGGGACCCGCACAAGCGGTGGAACACGTGGTTTAATTCGATAGTCCGCGAAAAACCTTACCAACCCTTGACATCCCGATCATAGGAATCAGAGATGATTTTTTCAGTTCGGCTGGATCGGAGACAGGTGTTGCATGGCCGTCGTCAGCTCGTGCCGTGAGGTGTTAGGTTAAGTCCTTTAACGAGCGCAACCCTTATCTCTATTTGCCATCGGGTTATGCCGGGAACTATAGAGAAACTGTTGGTGATAAACCAAAGGAAGATGGGGATGAGGTCAGGTCATCACGACCCTTATGGGTTGGGCCACACATATGTTACAATGGGAGTTACAAAGGGACGCAATGGGGTGACCCGGAGCAAATCCTTAAAAGCTCTCTCAGTTCGGATTGCAGGCTGCAACTCGCCTGCATGAAGTTGGAATCGCTAGTAATCGTAGATCAGCACGCTACGGTGAATACGTTCTCGGGTCTTGTACACACCGCCCGTCAAGCTATGGGAGTTCTTTTTGCCCGAATTACATGAGTTAACCGTAAGGAGACAGTGTAACACGGTAGGAGGGATGACTGGAGCTAAGTCGTAACAAGGTAGCCGTAGGAGAACCTGCGGCTGGATTACCTCCTTTAAAGAGAATGAAGCTAATCTCCGGATTATGCTTCCAGCTATCACCTTCGTTATTAGTGTTTTTTATCTGTTATTTTTTAATATTTGTCTTTATAAGTTACAAATAATCTTGAATTAAATTGACCTCGTGCTATAATTGTAAGTAGTATCAACTGTATATTAGATCTATTTCTTTATGTTAATTAAATTGTTTTTGTCAGTTATCATTTTCTTTTTATTTTTTGTTTGTTTTGTGTTACTTAGGAAGATTCAGGAAAAATCTGAAAAAAATATTGAACTATTATCTAAAAATAACTTTTTTGTTAATGAAAATGAAAATTTGAAACAACAGATTAATGATTTAGTAAATAAAAACACAAATATGTTACTTGAATATGAAGATTTAAAGGAAGTTTATAATGAACTAAGAATAAAGAATGAACAAATAAAATTTGAGTTATTAAATAAAAAAGAATCAATAAAAGAAATTTTAATGATTAAAGATGAATTAACAAATCAATTTAAATTAATTTCAAATGAAATTATTAAAAATCAGGGTACAAATTTTAATACACAACAGGAAAAAAATTTACTAAATTTGATTAATCCACTTAATAAGGATATTATAGAACTTAAAGAAAAACTAAAAGAAACAGATAAAAATAATATAGAAAGTAAAGTTGCTATTGAGACACAAATAAATAATCTTATGGAACAAACTAAAAATATAGGTGAAAAAGCTGATAATTTGGCAGATGTTCTTAAGGATAATAAGAAAATTCAAGGAAATTGGGGTGAAATGACCCTTAGAAATATTTTTGAATCAATTGGTTTTATTAATGGTATTGATTATTTTATACAAGAAAGAAAGGAAAATGAATCAAATAATATTCTTATACCTGATTTTGTTGTAAATTTACCAGAAGAAAAGAAAATTATAATAGATGTTAAAGTTTCAATAAATAATTATAAAGAATATGTAAATTCAAAGACTGATATTGAAAAAGATAAATATATGAAAGACTACTGTAGGGATATAAAAAATCATATAAATGAATTAAGTAATAAAGAATATCAGAAACTTTATAATCAGTCACCGGATTTTGTATTTATGTATTTACCACTTGAAAGTGCATATTTTGCTGCGATAAAATATGATGAGAAACTTATGAAAAACGCAATAGAAAAAAAGATAAATATAGTTACAGCATCAACTATAGTGCCTATATTAGAAACGATAAAATCATTTAAAAATATTGAAAAACAAAGTAAAAATGTGGAAAAAATAATTTATTTAGCAAATAGACTTTGTGAAAAATTTGAAAAATATCGCGAGAATATGGAAAAAGTTAAATCAAGTCTTGATAATGCAATATCGGTTTACTATGATGCGTATAACTATATAATTGAAGGTAAAGGTAATATTAAGAAAACTGTTGAAGAAATTGGTTCGTATATAGGTAAAAATATTGAAACTGAAAACATTAGTGGTTAAATTATTCAAAATGCTGTTTAACAAAATTGATATAGTAATTTTATTATATTAATAATAGCATAATTCTATGTATTAATAAAAATTGGTTAGTTAATATGAAGAAAATTTTTTATTTATTATCTATTGTTTGTTCATCAGCTTTTTCTTCAAAGCTTTTAGCGAGTAATTTTATTACTCTTAGTGATGGAAGAAAATTCCCTATAACTAGTGCTATAGGAGATAATAGATATGGTTCTTTATGTGGTATAGTAGGAAATAGTATTTCAATTAAAACAAAAAAATATGTGACATCCATAGATGATGGTTGTGCTTGTTATGTAGGCAATAATATTGGTCTTGAAGCTGAAGAAATTGAAATTAGATGTGGAAATACAGTATATAATCTCGATTGTCTAAAACCAGGCTATTATATTAGAGTTGGTGAAAAGTTGTTACATAAAAAACTTTAATCTTTTACATAAAAATGACTTCATAATTGAAATGAAGTTATTTTTGTAGTATTAAAATAAATATGTTAAAGATAAAGCAAATGAAAAGTCATAGTCCCTGTCTATCCTATCAGCATTGTTGTTTATTAATCCTATAGGCCTATATAAATTTCTAGCATTCCTTTCTCCATGTAAACTTTTTGTAGAATAAATATCAAAGTCAAGATTAAAATTTATATATTTTGATACTGGAATAGTGTGTGTTAATTCAAAATTAACACCATATTTTCCAAATATTGTTGTAAAATCTAATATTTGATTATTTTCAAATTTTTTGTTAATACCAAATATAAACTCTTGTGTATAATTACCTATTGTAATAAATTCAATTCCAAATCTAAATGACAAATTATCGCTATATTTATAGCCACTTTTAATTCTATAAGATATACCTTTTGATGTCATGTAAGGGAATATATCTGGAAGAAAAAAACTTTTATATTTAAGTGGTTCTACTCTATGTTGTTTATAATATTCTCCTGAAAATATACTGTATAAAAATGAATATGTAAATTGACTAGATAATATTGAAATTGTAAATGATTTTATTAAATCATCTCTATCTACGTTAATATTTAACAGCCTATAATTTATAAGTACGGAATTTGGATCGTATGATAAATTATTCTCATATTTTTTAGAAGAAATTACATAGCGTATGTTCCCAATTTTAGAAGAAATAAAATAAAGAAAATTACTTATATTCAAATTATTATTCAAATAATTTCTTTCGATCACTTTTTCTTGAAAGTACGTTTCATTATTAATACCAGCCGCAGATATAATAAGATCTGTTTTTGCTTCTCTTTCAGTTGAATTTATAATAGGCATTGTATAACCACCTTTTAATGGTCTAACAAATGTTGTATCAAATAAAAAACTAAAAAAATTCTTATTATGAACCAACATGTCATGATACATATTAACATCACTTATACCAAAATAATAGTCATAACCAACAGCGGAATTTCTCATGGCATGACCAAGTTCATGATAAGCTGTAGTAAATCCTTCTATAATATAAAATTTAATTAAAAAACTAGTAAAGTTTGCTATATGACGTAAATTTGATTTTTGTTCATACAATTTATCATATTCAAATAGCTTGTCTATAGCCTTATCAATAAATAGGTTTGATAAATTTAAATATTCAATTCCAAAATTGGCTATATACTTATTTGTGTAGTAACTT
>CALXRO010000019.1 GCA_944390875.1 uncultured Rickettsiales bacterium | reverse complement strand
ATTTTACTTTTGGTAGTAAATTTGATATATCAAAAGTAGATATATTAGTTCCAAAAATATTTATTGGATATAATTATATATCAAGAAATAGTTATAAAAGTATACTTGATATAGATATTGATAAAGTGTCAGTTGGTATTTTTACAACTCCATCAATAGGCTTAGATTATGAAAGAATTATAAATGATAATTTATCTGTTATATTTAGTGCTAATTTTAAGAATAATATAATAATTAATAATAATTATGATGATAATATTAGCTATATAAATGGTAATAAAGTGTACACAATTAACAATAAAAATGTAGATGAATTTGATATTGAATTGTCTTTAGGATTAAAGTACAATCCAAGAAATAATATAGAAATATCAACCTATACTTATACTTCATATAGCACTAATAATTACATGAATATCGGCGTAGGTATTGAAGGAAAGTGGAAATAGAGATAAAGTAGTTAATTATATAATATACAACATTAATAACTATAATCATAAATTTAAATTTAAATGACTTGACAAATAATTATTTTTAATATATAATGCACTATATTAATTAACTAATAGGATAAATTATGACTGATACAGTAATTGGACTTGGTCCAAAATGGAAACCATTTAAAGAATTAGATATACCAGTAGTAGAATGGAGATCTATTCATAAAGATTCTAGAGGTGTTGCTTTAATAGGAACAGAGGATATTCCAGGCGATAAGATCTATAGAGAATTGTATGCTGATGGTTCAATTTATAGGAAAGATTATGATTCTAATACTATGAAAGAGGAAGAAAAAATAGATATAGATATTTTAGAAAAAGCAGTTGAGGATTATAAAAAGAACCATAAAATAGTAAAAATCAGTAAATTATTAAAAATTCAAAAACAAAAAAAGGATAAAAATGAGTAGTTTAAACGCATTAGCATCTTTTATTATAACAATTTCATTAGAAAGAAATAATATTAGAGCCTTAGAACGTAGGGCTTATGCCTATAGTTTTTCAGAGAATATACGTCTAAATGAACCAGAAGCCAGCACATCAAATCCTGCTATAACTATAAATGGATATGAATATACTGTTACCTTAGATAACACTGTTGGATATGTAAATAATTTAGATACTAGGCATTTAAATGGATATATTAGATCTTATAAATTAACTAAACCAAAAATTTTTTATACCATTTATGGTAGAGATAATAGTAATATTGGTGCTAATGCTATTTTTAGAGATAGTTTTGGAACTGGAGAATCAGATAATAGCTTGATTGAAATTTTATCTAAAAGGAAGATTGGTACGATCATGCAGCGTAATTTAAGTCCTTTGGATCAAATAGATTTAGGTTGCTTATTATATGAAAAAGGTTTAGGAAAATATCAAAATATCTATATACATGATACTTTAAATCCAATTGCAGCAGAAAACGAAGAATCTCTGAGGTACCTGTTTTCATCAGTTTCTAAAAATAGTAAAGATTTTTCAGTAGTAATCATGACTGGTACTATTTGTCAATATAATGATGGTAGAAATTTCATTATTACAAATCCTCATGCAGCAATATTATTACTTGATCATACAAAACGTAGAGAAGGAGATGGCGATGCTAAGTATTTGCTTGACTTTGATGTTGGTGTATATCAAGTTAGAAATGCTAATGAAGTTATGGTTGCCAATCCAAATGTATTTGGCAATCTTGCGCAATATATTGTATGTTTGAACACTCATGATATACTACAAGCGCCCACTACATGTACACATGTTGTTGGTTTAACCACTAGAGTGTTAGATAGAAAAAAAGAAATAAGTGAAATTATAATTAGGAATAATCTAACAAACAATTATGTATTAAATATTAATTTTTTTAGAGAAATTTTAGAAGAAGTTAGGGATTTTGGAATATCATATGGTTTAAATGAACAAAATATATTAAATGTTGATAATTGTAATGCTTTTAAAGGTATATTACGAAATTTTATATAATTTTTATATAAAAGTATTAAACATATGCTCTAACGATTAACAATATAAAAATAATATTAATACAGTTGGGTACATTGCTTTTTTAAATCAATAACCTACAATATAGTATATAAAAAACAGATAGGGTTTGTAGCTCAGGTGGTTAGAGCGTTGCTCTGATAAAGCAAAGGTCGGTGGTTCAAGTCCACCCAGACCCACCATTAATAAGTTATTTCAAATCAAACTCTTCTAAAACTTTTAGATATACTTCTTTTTTAAAAGTAGGAGCTAATTTTATCATTTCTTTAGTTTCTATAATTTTAAAGTTTGAAAATTCTATCTCATCTTCTTTATTATCAAATTTAAAATTAGGTTCAGAAATTAACTTTATTAGAAAGAATTTTTTATCTTGTCCATCGAAACCCATAGATGGTTTTTCAAATTTATACCTTATAAAGTCTTTTGTTTCCTTCAAAATTTCATATTTTTCACTACTTAGTCCTATTTCTTCCCATAACTCTCTTTTAAGAGCATCAATGACTGTTTCATTTTCATCTATACCACCTTCAGGGCCTTGCCAGTTATCCTTATAGTCATTTCTTTGAAATACAATAATATTTCCTTTTTTATCAAGTACTATAGCCCCTATTCCTTTTCTAAAATTCATGTAAATCCTCCTCAATTTCAAGCGCTGCAATTGAACCAAAGCCTGCTGCTACCACAGCTTGTTTAAATTTTTTATTTGTGACATCACCAACTGCGTAAACATGTTTTATATTTGTTTTTGAACTATCAGGTTCTGTAATTATATAACCAGCTTCATTTATTTTTAAATCAGTATTTTTAAATAAAGAGCTTTCTGGTTTTCTACCTATTGCAATAAAAACACCTTTAACATCTATTGTACTTCTACTTTTAGTTTTATTGTTAATAATTCTAATTGATTCAACAGAAAGTGGATTTTCAGTACCAATAATTTCATCAATTTCGCTATCAAATATAACTTCTATTTTATCATTATTCAAAACATGTTTCGATAACGCATCTTGCATTCTTGTTAAACTTGATCTTCTATATATAAGATAAACTTTTGATGCGATATTAGATAAATGTAAAGCTTCTGTTCCTGCTGTGTCTCCACCACCTATAACTGCGACTTTTTGATTTTTATAAAAATTTCCATCACAAGTTGCACAACCAGATACACCAAAACCCATAAATTTCTTTTCGCTTTCAAGTCCTAGCCATTTTGTGTCTGCACCCGTGGCTATAACTATATTGTCTGCTGTATATTCTTTATCTTCACTTTTACAAATAAAAGGTTTTCTAGAAAGGTCAACATAATCTATACTTGAGTATATTATTTTAGTACCAATATTCTCCGCTTGTTTGAGAAATTTATTTGTTAATTCTAATCCCCCTATTTTTTCTGGAAAACCTGGAAAATTTTCTATATCAGTAGTTATTGTAAGTTGTCCACCTATATTTTGTCCAGTAAATATGGCTGTTTTAAGTCCACTTCTTGTTGTATATATTCCAGCTGTGCATCCACCTGGCCCTGAACCAATTATTATCACATTATAATGCTTTTCCATTTTTAAAATATGTTTTTTTAGAATAATGACATATTTTTTGGGTAAATCAAGATTAATATTAAGGAACCTTCATCTGTAATTTTATCTATTTTCTCTTCTCTTTCAAATGGATCTTCTTCATCTTCTATATCACTTACATCTTGATCTTTTAAAAATCTATATAAGTATTACTAAATTTTTTTAATATTGTATTATTTAGTTCTCTTTTAGCTCAATTAAGTTATTATTGTAAATTCTTTTTTCTTATTAATAAAGACAAATTAATAAATGTTAATAATCTATCAATCAAATTGCTCAATTTTTAATAATTTCTCTGATAAAGATT
>CALXRO010000018.1 GCA_944390875.1 uncultured Rickettsiales bacterium | reverse complement strand
TCTGAATTAATCCATTTACCAATTGATTTTAATACATTGTCAAATACTTCGTCAGAATTTTTATAGTTTATTTTATTTATTTTTGATTCTGTTTTTATTAGTAAAAATATAAGTAATATAGTCTCATCAACTCTACCAATATTTATAACAAGCTTATTATATTCTTTATTAAGTTCTTTAGAAACCAAAATCAAATTTTCTTTTTCTTTTTCATCATTATAGTTAACAAAAGCTGTATTTGTTCCTATACTAAGTTCTATTTTTTGCATTTAGCTTACCTTTTGTAGAATATCGTTATAACTATCTAATATTTGTATAAAATAATCTTTTAATTCCATTATTTTTTCATTTTTATTTTTTAATTCATTAGTTAGTGTTTTTATTGTATTTAACTGATAATTATTTATTTCTTCTAACTCTTTATTTCTTATTTCTAATTTAGATAATTTACCTTCTAAAATATTTTTACTATCTCTGTTATTTTCTACTTCTTGTAATAATAATTGTCGTTCTTTATCAAATTTCTCTATTATTATATTATTATTTCTTATTATTTTTTCTTTTTCTTCCAATTCTCTTGCTATAACTTTAAAAGCTGTCATTTCTTTAGCGTCAATAATATCCTTATTTTCGGATTCTTCCTTAACTTTTATTATATCTTTCTTCAATTTTGATATTTTTATTTCTTTTTTAATTAATTTTTTACACAATTTATTATTTTTTCTAATAAATAATAATTCGTTAATATTTGGCAATTTCCTAGAAATTTTTATACTCTCAAGACTTTCTATTTTTTTATTTAAATCATGTTTTTCATTATTTATAAATAGTATTCTATTATTTTTCTGGACTATTATGTCACTTGCAGTCTTGGACAGTTTATCAAGTGAATCAAAAATTAAACTCTTTTTTTCTAGTAAAAAATTATTTATTTCTTCTTCCATAAATAATAAAATATTGATTGTTATAAAATAGTCTATATTATTTCTAATATGAATAAGGTATAAGTTTATATTAAAAAATCAACTTATTTTGTTATAAATTTAATAAATTACTTTAAAAAATGGAAAAAATAGAAAGAAACATTTTGAATGATTTGGAAATCAATAAATATGGTTCAAATGGACCTAATATGATAGATGCCGATCTAATACCTTATGCTTGTTACTATAATGAAAGAACAATTATAACACAAAATAATGAGCTCTTACAAATAATAAAGATTCCTTCTTTTGTTACAAATAAGGGAAAAGCAAATTTTTATCTTTTAAGAGATGTTTTAAGTAGAAGTATAATCAAAAATTCAAAAAATGATAATCTTAATTTTTGGTTTCAAACAGTTAGAAAACCTGTAGATGTTGTTCCAAAAAATCAAGAATATTCAGATTATATATCCAAAATTATTATGGATAAATGGAATAAACATTATAATTGGAATGAACAATTTGCAAATGAGATTTATATAACAGTTATAATTTCTCCAGCTGGAAATACAGTTTCAAAAACTTTTGAAATAATTAAAGCAATAAATTTCTCATTGTTAAAAAATTCTAGATTAAAAGAATTTAATGAGATGAATAAAATCTTAACAAAAACTGTCGATTTAATATTAAAAGACTTAAAAGACTATGGAGCTAGATTATTAGGTATAAAAAAAATAGGAGAATTTTATTATTCTGAACATCTAAAATTTTTCTCAAATATAATAAATGGTGATAGAGACAATATAAAATTACCAGTAAATGAATTATCTGAATCTTTAATAAGAAGAAAAATAGCTTATGGTAGAAATACAATACAAATATATAATAACAAATCATCAATATATTCAGCTTTAATTTCCTTAAAATATGGGAATATGCTACTATTATCGCAATTAGACAAACTTATACAATTAGATCAGGAAATGGTTATAACACAAATAATAAGTTTTACTGATCCAAAACCTATAAATGATGAAATGATGGAATATTTTGAGATTATATCAATTAATAAAGAACAAGATATTGCAGAAATTTCTGAAATTGACACATTATTACCAAAAGAAAAAAATGAAGAGTCAAGAATATGCCTAAGTCAAGTTTTAATACAAGTTAGATCAGAAAATAAAGAAGACCTTAATAAGAAAATAAATAAATTATTCACAATATTAGGTAAAATTGGTTTAGTAGCTGTTAGAGAAGAAATGTTTATGCCTACTTTATTTTGGAGTCAATTACCTGCAAATTTTAATTTTATTAAAAGAATACACCCTATTTCAATATATAATGTTTGTTCATACACATCTTTATTCAATTTTCCTACAGGAAAATTAACTGACAATTATTGGGGAGACTCAATGATAGTGTTGCGTAGTACATTAAATACGCCTTATTTTTTCTCTTTTCATGTTAATGATAATGGAAACACTTTATTTATAGGTCCAAAAAGTCTTAAAAAAACAAGATATATGAATATATTTTTAATGTCTGCTATGAAACAGACAAAAAAAATGATTTACATTGATAATACTAATAGATCAAAAATATTCATTAATAGTCTTGGGGGTAAATATTATAAAATAACAAAAAAAGAAACTGAAGAAAAATTATATATAAATCCATTTATGTTAGAACATAATAAAAATAATATGGATTTTACTATAGAATGGCTATTTTATATAATAAAAATTAGAGATGATGGCTTAATTCAAATGGATGAAAATAATACAAAAATGGATCAAGAATTAGAAAAATTAAGAGAAATAATAACAAAAAACTATGATAAAATAAAAAAAATAGGTGATATTTTTGACATAGCAAAGAAAGAAAAATTTGAAAATGTATGTAATAGTTTAAATAGATGGGTAGACCCAAAACATTATGGTTTTATATTTAATGTTGAAAAAACCGTTGATTTATATGAAAATAACATAATTGGTATTAATCTTAATACAATTGTTAATAATGAAGAATTAAAAATTACTATTTTTGATTATATTATACATTGTATTGTTTCAAAAGCCAATGGAGATCCAAGCATACTAGCAATAGATGAAGGTTGGTTGTTGTTTGATAATCATTATTTTGGTAATAATATAGCAAAATTTCTAAAACGACTATATGAAAAAAATATTGCTGTAGTTATGACAACAAGTGGCGCAGATAGTTATAACAAAAGTTCTATACAACTTTCAGTGAAAAAAATATTTCCAACACAAATATCGTTGCCAAACGTAAAAGCAACAATATATCAGAGAAAAATATTTGATATAACTGAAGAAGAATCAAGAGTGCTGTCAGTAATGCGAGATGATAAAGGAAATTTTATGTTAAGACATGGAAGTGAAATAGTTACTTCATCATTAGATTTTAATTTTTTGGAAGAAGCTGAAAAAAATATACTTTCAAGTAATAATCTTAATTGTAATATTATGGAAAAAGCTAAAGAATATGCAAAATCTAGCCAACCAAGTGATTGGATACCTGTTATGTTTGCTATGATGAAGTTTTATAATAAAATGAAATTTGAGGAAAAACTTAAAGAAAGAGAAAAAAGACAAATTCAATGGGAGGAAAAGAAACAAAATGCAAATAAAAGGAGATAATAACACACAATTACATTATTTTATAGGTAACAACATTAAATTATATAATAATGTAAATTAAAAAACTTAACAAAAATTATTCCCATCAATTGAAATCTATAACAAAAATATTATACTAATAATAATTTAATGGATTATTTATGAATAAGATAGATTTAGATAGATTATTTGAAATATTTTTAGGTATTTTATATTCATTCTTAGCAATATTTGTAACAATAGCAATTATAACCTACAACGAGTTTGATCCGTCGTTTAATACCGCAACAACAACAGATTTGATATTTAACAAATGCGGCAAAATTGGAGCATACGTATCTGATTTACTAATACAGTTATTTGGATTTGTTGCGATATTTATAATATTAATATTTATAAAAGTAAGTTTTGACCATTTTAGATCTAAGGAAAAAAAATATAACGTATACATAAAAATAATAAGTATAATTCTATTCTTATTGTCAACATGTGGTTTTTGTTCAAAAGTCTTTCATTGGAAAAATCCATGGGGTTATGAAGATTGGGGAGGAGCCATGGGTTACTATGTGAATAGTCTATTATTTTTAACACCAGAAAAATTTCTAATTCCTTTATATATATTATCATGTTTTGTATCAGCTTATATAGTTTTTGAATTTAACTATAAAATTTTTTTAATTTGTTTAAAAAAAATTTTTATATTTTGTAAATATCTAGTTAAAATACAATTTATTTTTATTCTAAAAATAGGAAGTCTTTTAATCCCTAAAATTATAAAAAGAAAATTTAAATCATTTTTTTCAAAAATATATAAATTTTTCAATAGACATAAAATTGAAAGAGAAAAATATCAAGATTTAATAAAAAATCAAAACAAAAAAATTCAAGATCTTGAAAAATATATAACAAATGTAAATAATAAAATATCAGACGATAATTTTAATATAGATGATATAAAAAATAAACCAAAAAATAATGGAATATTGTCTTCAATTTTTTCAGGGAAAAGTGTAAATAAATTATTTGGAAATAAATTTAAATTACCTACTTTAGATTTACTAAATTCTTCAAATAATAAAAGTATAACATTAACAAAAGAAGAATTAAAAGAACAGGCATCAAACTTAATAAGGGTATTGCACGAATATAAAATAACTGGAAAAATAATAAGTGTAAAAGCTGGGCCAATTATAACTTTACATGAGTTTGAACCATCTGCAGGCACAAAATCTTCAAGAATAGTTGGTTGTGCTGATGATATCGCTAGAAATTTAAAGGTAAAATCAACAAGAATATCAGTGATACCAGAAAGAAATGTTGTTGGTATAGAATTACCAAATAAACAAAGAAATACTATTTTTTTGAGAGATATTTTTGAAAGTAGTGATTATAAAAACAGCAGTTATGCTTTACCAATAGTTTTAGGTTCAAATATTGCAGGAGATCCAGTTGTAATGGATTTGGCAAAGGCGCCACATCTATTAATAGCAGGTACCACAGGTTCAGGTAAATCAGTTTCAATAAATACGATGATATTATCATTACTTTATAAATTTACTTATGATGAATGTAAGATGATAATGATAGATCCAAAAATGCTTGAGTTATCTGTATATGAAGGTATTCCTCATCTTTTAACTCCTGTTGTGACAGATCCAAAAAAAGCAGTTCTTTCTTTAAAATGGGTTGTTAACGAAATGGAAAATCGTTATAGAACCATGTCAAGTCTTGGTGTAAGAAATATATATGGTTATAATGAAAAAATTGATCAAGCCATTAATAATAATACAAAACTAATTAGTAAAACATTAGTTGGTTATGATGAATATGGAGAACCTATTTATGAAAGTAAAGAATTAGAAACAAAACATCTACCTTTTATTGTTGTAATAGTTGATGAAATGGCTGATCTTATGATAACAGCTGGTAAGGATATCGAAGCATTAATACAAAGAATAGCGCAAATGGCAAGAGCTGCTGGTATACATATAATAATGGCAACACAAAGACCTTCAGTTGACATAATAACTGGCGTAATAAAGGCCAATTTTCCTAGTAGAATAAGTTTCTTAGTTAGTTCTAGAATTGACAGTAAGGTTATATTGGGCGAACAAGGTGCAGAACAACTTTTAGGTATGGGTGACATGTTATATATGCCAAATGGTGGTAAAATAAATAGAGCACACGGTCCTTTTGTTTCTGACGATGAAGTTGAAAGAGTTGTCGAATTCATAAATAGACAAGGCTTTAAACCGGAATATATAAAGACTATTATTGATAATAATAGTGATGATTCAAATACTGATAATTATAGCAACTTTGATATAAGTATAACAGGTCAAAAAGAT
>CALXRO010000017.1 GCA_944390875.1 uncultured Rickettsiales bacterium | reverse complement strand
AAATATATTCAGGTGACAAATTTGTGCCTATTTATTTTATATTTAGAATAGGCTTTATCATTAATATCCTATATGTTTATTACATATTTATTCTATTATATAACAATTTATCTATAATTTTATAGACGAGCTTAAGTTTACTTTTAGATAGACAATATGGAGGCATAAGATATATTGTTTTATCAAGTGGTCTAATTATTATACCTTCTTCTAAACATCTAGTTTTTATAAATTTAACTACATTATAATAATCCTTACATTCTATATCGAAAGCCGAAATTAAACCACATACTCTGCATTTTTTAACAAAATGATACTTTTTTGCGATTTTTTTTAGTTCATTTTGATGTATATATTCTATATTTGTTACTTTAGATATTATATCTTCTTTATTTTCTTTAAAAATTTTTGCAGAAGCTAAAGCAGCAGCACAACATATAGGGTTTGCAGTATAAGAATGACCATGAAGGAATGTTTTTTCAATATTATCAGAGTGAAATTCCTTGTATATATTATCAGTTGTAATTGTTAAAGCCATTGGCAAAAATCCACCAGTTAAGGCTTTAGACAAACATATAATATCTGGTATAAAATCTACTTTTTCGTACGAAAACATTGTGCCTGTCCTACAAAATCCTGTCATAACTTCATCAAATATAACTGGTATATTATGTTCTCTAAAAATATTACATAATTTTTTTACAAATTCTGGCCTTACCATTCGCATTCCAGAAGCCCCTTGTACTATAGATTCTAGGAGAAAACAAACGACTTTTTCTGAATTTTTTTCTAAAAATTCTTTAGTGTAGTCAATTGCAATATTTTCTTTTTTTATAACATCTTTATCATTAATCCATGTTTCTGGATAAGGTAAATATTTAGTATCAAAAAGCAGATCCTCAAATGGTTTATAAAAGTTACAGCTTTTTCCTACAGACATAGCTCCGAATGTATCACCATGATAATTTCCTTGCAATGTTACAAAGATTTTTCTATTATTTTCACCCTTATTTTTCCAAAATTGATAACACATTTCTATTGCTACTTCTACAGCTGTTGACCCATTATCCGAAAAGAAAAATTTATTAAGTAAAGGATTTAGAAAATATTTAAGAACTTCAGTAAGCTCAACTGCTGGTTTATTTGTAAAACCAGCAAATATAATATGTTCTAGCTCTTTGGCTTGTTTAGATATTGAATTTGATATTTTTTTATTACAATGTCCATGAATATTTGTCCACCATGATAAAAATTATATCAATATACATAAAATTGTTTTCAATATGTACATAGATTCTATGACTTTTTACTATATTAATGTTTTTTATCAACTAAATATTTCTAAGTAAATGTATATTCTATGTACTTATTAAATAAGTATATGTCATTTATAGAAGTATATCTTAAATAATAACTTAAAAATTCTCAAATTTTTTATAAAATTTTAAAACTTTTTCGTTTATTTTTATTTTATTTAAATCGAGGCTTTTTATAAAGATTCCATTTATATTTTTAACTCTTGAAAATGCAACGTATACTTGCCCTTCAGCAAATGAATTTTTTAAATCAAATTCTGCTTTATTTATTGTCATTCCTTGAGATTTATGAACTGTTATAGCCCAAGACAATGTAAGTGGAATTTGAGACATAGTTGCCAAAGTTTCCAATTTATGAGTGTTATAATTAAAATTTGTTATTTCCCATATTTCTGGTTTAACAACAATAATTTTACCATTTGTAAATTCTACAACTGGATAATGTTTATTTGGTGAAAAATCAATAATAATGCCAGTAGAACCATTTATTATACCATCTTTCTGATATGTATTTTTAAGCATCATTACTTGACTACCTAATTTTAGTGTTAAAAATTCTTTTGCCAAGCAATTTCTCTTTAATAATTCTATTTTACTATTTTCACCAGTAAAAGTTGCAGTATATGTAATTTCTTTAGAATTTATTTCGTTTAATTTTTCAAAATTAATTTTTTCAACAATAATATTATGTGTTGATAATATTGTGGGTTTTATTATACTATTATCAACAATTCCCAATCTGTTTTTTAATATATGCTTATCATTTTCTTCTAAAAAACCATGCCTAATATTATTTAATATATTTATAAATGTCTTATCTTCTTGACGGAATATATCTTTTAAGATAAAAGTCTTAATATTAGCTGTATTCCAAACTTCGCTTTCAAAACAAAAGTTGTTACTATTAACCGGTGGTAATTGAAAAAAATCGCCAAATAAAAGTATTTGGATTCCTCCAAAAGGTCTATCATTATCTTTAACTAGTCTTAAAAGTAAGTCCAAATTTTCAAATGTTTCTTTTGATAACATTGATACTTCGTCTATAGCTAACATATCTGTATTTAATATTTTTTTTCTTGTATATATGCCAGCACTAGACAGTATTTTTTTAGCTATTTCTTTAACTGGTATTTCTTCTTTTCCTAAATTTGCCCAAGAATGTAAAGTAATACCTCCTACATTTACTGCAGCTATGCCCGTTGTGGCTGTTATATGCAAATTTTTGTTTTTAAATTTTTCTCTTAAAAAATGTAGTAGATATGACTTTCCAGTTCCAGCTGCTCCTGTCACAAATATATTATTTCCAGCTTCTATACTATCTATAACTAGTTTCTGTGTTTCTGATAAATATGAATACATTATTTTCTATTTTTATATAATCTTGGATTTTTAAAAACGAAAATGGAATCATTTATATCATGATTGATTAAAACATTTGAGAGTGATAATATCGTTTTTTGTTCACTTTCATCATAAACACTAATTTCAAGTATTTTTGTAATATTTTTATCAAAAGTATATTCTACAAAATAGTCTGAATTATCAAAATTAATTTTTAAAAAAATTTTTATATTATTTTCTGATTTTGTATCGATGCCAATTATGTTTGACTTATCAGAATTTACTCCAAAATTATTATCAAATAGGAAAGGCAATGGTGTTTTTTGTGCTGGAATAATTGTTATTTCGTCTAAATCGCGATCGTAATAGTTTACTATGTCTCCACTACTAACTATTAATATTTTATTTGGATTTGTATATTCAAATCTGATTTTTTTTGGTTTTTTAATATAAAACCTACCTTCAGCCATTCCCTGATTTATTTCACTAAATTGCACAAAATTGCCTTGAATTGTATTTAAATTTTTTAAAAAATCTAAAATCTTATTCGACAATAAAACTTCATTTTTATTAAACTGCCCTGAAAATAAATTTTCAGGATAAAATAATAAAAATAATAATATAATTAATTTATTTATATTCATTTTACTCCAGTTGATCCAAAGCCGCCTGAATTTCTTTCAGTGCTGTCTAAGTCTTCCACTATTT
>CALXRO010000016.1 GCA_944390875.1 uncultured Rickettsiales bacterium | reverse complement strand
AGTATCCCTATGTAATTTTGCTCTTGGTTTACCATTTTTTTTACTATACTCAATATATTCTCTTTCTTTAGTATTATAATTTATAATATCTTCAGATAGTATTTTGCCTGAATTATCAAATAATGTTAGTTTAATTTGTTTACTATTAGTGTCTATATTAAAAGACATATTTTCCGTTTTATTTATATTTGCTGCAGTAGGCAAAATATTATTTGTATCTATAACATTATACCCAAAAGGTATATTCTTATTTTCTTCATTAGTGATTTTTTCTAGTTTTTTGCCTTCTTTTATGTAATTAGATAAATCATCTAATGAAAGTTCATGGTTTTCTTCTTTGTTATTTAAGTCAGAAAAATAACATTTGTATTTTTTCATATTTCTTTAATTTTTTTTCTGTCAAAAAAACAACATATAAAAAATAAATGTCTATAAGTAAAATAATTATAATATTATAATAAATAAGATATATTATATTATAAATATATACTTAAATTTTATCTTTTAACACAAATCCTTAATAAGGAATATTATATCATGTTTACATAAGATGCTTCCCTATTTCATCTAATCTATTTTAATTAATTAATAGACTCTTGAGAAATTTAAATAGAAATGGGAAGCTCTAAATAGATAGACCAACTAGTTACCATTTACAATGGTACAAACTCTGTTAACAAATATCAAATATTGTTTAGTTTTTTCAACTGATACTATTTCTGTAATGTTTTTTGTTTGTGCTACACTTCTAACAGTAATATCACTACTTACAAAACCAAACGGTGTTTCAATATAGCATTTCTTTGCAGTTTTTGAATATGGTTTGAGTGAATTTTTTGCACTATACTCATTAAGTGATAAATTAGTTGTTTTCACTGTGCCACAATTTGTTAAAAAAGAAAAACAGATAATTGGCAATAAAGATTTTTTCATAATTTATAATTAAAGTTAATACTTATCTTAATTAATGTGTCAATATATATATTTGTTTAAGTCCAATAGTTATATTTTGTTAAAATTGTATTAATAATTTGTTTATATTATTTTTATTAGATTTATTTTAATCAAATTATACCTTCAACAATTTCTTTCCATAATTGTGCTGGCAAATTACCTACCATGATGCCATTCATTGGTGTATTATCATCATTGCCAATCCATACTCCCACTATAAAGTCATCCGCAAAACCAATAAACCAAGCATCTCTGTTATTTTGAGTACTGCCTGTTTTACCACCTATAAAAATTTGTTGTCTTAGAATTTAAATAAGTATATAAATAATTTATTCTTGACTTTAGAAAATAATTTTATATCATTCAAAAGTAAAAAATTTAAGGATAGAAATATGGATAAAAAAACATTGGAAGATTTATTGAACGAAAATAAGGGAATAGGTTCTGATTTTCTTAAAAATTATAAGTCTTATAATTTACCTGAAACTGATAGATTTAGTGTTCCATCTTTAGATAAAAAAAATAATTCTACCAATCTTGGAACAATTCAAGAGGATGAAAATGAAAAACCTATAATAGAAATATCTGAATCGAATAAACCTAAAAAACATTTTGAAAGGTTTTTAGAGGGCTCTAAGCAACAAAAACATGTAACTTTTGTTCTAAATAAAGAAGAAACACCGTTTCAACGTGATATGTAACTTTAAAGTTACATATTAAATTGAACCAATAATCATAAAGGAAAAATTAATAAAAAATATTAGTACAAAATTATTATTTAATGGCTACTGTACTGGAACTTGGACTCTATATAAATAGAATCATACCCTATTGTCTTATCATTAAAATATAGCATTAATTTAAATCAATTTTTTACATATGGCTTCCTTAAACGCTTTATCTAGCACAGATTTACATTACCATATATTGTATAGGTAAATTATCTAAATGAAGTTTTTTAAATTTATAGCTCCTAGACCAAAATATTTTATTTTTAATAATAATCTTTGTTGTAGAATATTTTATACTTTCAATTATCACACTATTTTCTGCTATTTTATTGATATTTGGAACAAGTTTTTTAGTATTATCATTTATTTTAAATAAATAATGTTTAGTTCATGCAGTTTTATGATGTTTAATATAAATTGATGTATTATCATTATTTGGTAATAATAATAAATCTTAATCTTCTGTATTCATATAAAATCTGTTTACACTTATAACTTTTGGCATACTTTTATATCTTTTAACTCTAATATTATTAATATTTAATTATCTAATAACAAATATATATTTTATATAATTTAAATAAGAAACACATATATTTTTCTTTTTAGTATAGTAACACTTTATTTTTTATTTTTCTTTATAAATATATATTGCTACATATTCTATATACTTATACCTATGTTTATCTAGAAACTAATTTAATATTAGGATATATTATTTTCATTATCATAACATTTACACTTATTATTTTTAATGAAAAATATTTTATTTAATAAGATTAAAATTATTGAAACTTTATTCTAAATTATACTAACAATTTATTATGATATTTTTAATATATTAATATTAACTTTAGTTAAATTATACCTTCAACAATTTCTTTCCATAATTGTGCTGGCAAATTACCTCCCATGACGCCATTCATTGGTGTATTATCATCATTGCCAATCCATACTCCCACTATAAAGTCATCCGCAAAACCAATAAACCAAGCATCTCTGTTATTTTGAGTACTGCCTGTTTTACCACCTATAAAAAATCTATTATCTTTATGTAACATATTATATATTTTTGTTTTATTAACAAGGTTGTCAATTTTTGCTTTTTTACCAGTACCTTCTTCTATTGTTGAATATAATAAATACTTCATATTCTCAATAGTTTTTTCTGATAATACCTGTTTTTTATCTGATATAATCCTTTCATATATAGAAATATTATCTGAAAAGATTTTTTTTATACCATGTGGAAAAACAGGAATTCCATTATTAACAAGTACAGCATAAACTCCAGAAATTTCTAGTAAAGTACTTTCTTGACTTCCAAGCAAAATTGTCATATCATTTTTAAAATTACCATTCATTCCTAGTTTTTTTGCTAAATTTATAACTTTATTAAGTCCAAAATAATCTGCAATTTGTATAGCAACTGAATTTGAAGAATATATAAAGGCTTCTTTTACTGATATTTTTCCTCTATATTTATTACCATAATTTTCAGGATACCATTTATCAATTTTTATACGTTCATCTATAAAAATATCACTAATTTCTAGTCCATTTTCAAAACCCATTAAATATATCAATAATTTAAACAAAGAACCTGTTTGACGTTTTGCTTGTACAACCCTATTAAATTGACTATGATTATAATCTTTGCCTCCAATCATTGCTAAAACTTCTCCATTTTTATTTAAAACAACTACAGCTAATTCTGTTTTTCTAAATTTATCTGAATTTTCATAAATAAAGTTTTTAACTGTCTTAATAACGCTTTCTTGTATAAATTTATCTAATGTAGTTACTATCGCTATAGAGTCTGAATTTTTTGGTAAATTATAATCTATTATTTGCGATTCAATCCAATCACTAAAATAGTAGTTTTGTATTTGTTTTTTTGGAAAATTTTTATTGTTAAAATTTAAATCTGGAATAATATATGATAATATATCATTTTCGGAAATAAAGCCAGATTTTTGCATATTAATTATAACTTGTATTGTCCTATCTTTTGCATTTTCAATATTATTTTTTGGATTATATTTTGTTGGAGCTTTAAGTAGTCCTACCAACATTGCACATTCTTCTAATTCTAATTCATTTATTTCTTTATTAAAATAATAGTTTGAGGCATTAACTATTCCATATTGTCCACAACCAAAATATGATTTTATAAAATATAATGTTATTATATCTTCTTTAGATATATATTTTTCAATATTTAGCGTAAGTATAAGTTCTTTAAATTTTCTTTTTAAAGTCCTACTATTGTCTTCAAGAATCATTTTAGCAAGTTGCTGAGTTATAGTACTACCTCCTTGTCTTATATGACCATAAAACATGTTTACTATTGTTGCTCTTAAAATACCAAATATATCAACTCCTTTGTGTTGAAAAAATTTTCTATCTTCTGTTGCTATAAGAGCATTTACCAAATTTTCTGGTAAATCCGAAAATTTTAGAGTATTTATGCCTATGTTATTTTTCAATTTTATTGGTGTTATACCATCATTATATAGTATCTTTAATTGTTGAGTACTGTTGTTTTTTATTATATCATCGATGCTTGGAATTTGTGTTTTATAATAGATATAAAACATAAATATCGTGGAAGATATTAAAAAACAGAATATTAATATTAATTTTATTAATTTAAAAACTTTTTTTATTGATTTCATATATATTATTAATTCTCTATGAGAAATATTATTTGACTTATTATTATAATAATTAAATAATATACCTTAGTAGTTTTATTATACAACTTTTCTTTTTTTAAGAAGGATATTAATATATTAACAATAAAAACTAAGGTTACTTTTATGTCAAGAAGTTGTGATTTAACGAGTGTAAAGGTTGCATCTGGCAATAAGGTTTCTCACTCAAATATAAAGACCAAAAGGAGGTTTTTACCAAATTTGAAAAATGTTTCATTAAAAAGTGAAGCATTGGGAATTAATTTAAATTTAAGATTAGCTACAAGAACTTTAAGGACAATTAATAAATATGGCTCATTGGATTCTTTTTTGGTTAATTATGGATATAATAAATTAAGTCAGAAGGGTAGGGTTCTTAGAAAAAGAGTTATTAGAAAATTGGAAGATAAAAAAGAGTTAGATAATATTAAAATAATTAATAAAAAAAATAGAATAGAAAAACAAAATAAAAGAATTAGTAAGAAGAAAGCTGCATAATATTTTGTAATAATATATTTTATATTATGAAAAAAATAGTTGTAGCGATGTCAGGAGGCGTTGATAGTTCTGTCAGCGCTTATCTCTTATCTAAAAGTGGATATGATATAGTTGGAATTACTTTAGTAATGGGTAGATGTTGTGATAAACAATCTGTGGAAGATGCTGCTAAAGTCGCTAATCAGATAGGAATAAAATATGATACTTTAGATGTTTCTGAAGATTTTAAGAAAGATATAATGAACTATTTTTTGGAATCTTATAAATCTGGTGAAACGCCAAATCCTTGTGCAAGATGTAATAGAATAATTAAGTTTAAGAAAATACTGGACTATATGTATGATATTGGTGCTGATTATATGGCTACTGGACATTATGCAAGAATTATAAACAATTCTAAAAATGAATATAATTTATGTAAGGCTAAAAATCTTGAGAAAGATCAATCATATTTTTTATCAACTATAAAGTATGATTATTTAAAATTCATAAAATTTCCACTTGGAAACTTTAAAAGTAAAGCTGAAACTAGAAAAATTGCTAGACAAAACAATATAATTGTAGCCAATAAAAATGATAGTCAAGATGTTTGTTTTATTGATAGTAATTGTGGTGATTATCTAGAAAAAAATATAAATAATTCTTTAGTTGGTTTTATAAAAAATTTAAAAGGTGAAATATTAGGAAAACATGAAGGAATTTTTAAGTACACAATAGGTCAAAGGAGAGGTTTAGGAATATCTTATAAAGAACCGCTTTTTGTAGTTAAACTTGATAGTCTTTCAAATACTGTTTATGTTGGTTCAAATGAAGATTTATATTCAGATAGAGTTTATTTAAATAATTTTAACAAATTGTCTAAATTTGAAATAGGTAAAGAATATATTATAAAATTAAGATCAGCGCATGCCGGACAACCTGGTTTTATAGAGCTAATTGATGAAAAAAATGTTATTATAAAGTTGAAAAATCCAGCCAGAGCAATAACAAAGGGACAACTATGTTGTATATATGATAATGATATTGTAATTGGCAGTGGCTGGATTATTTAAACATTTTTTTGTTCTTGTTTATCGCTTAAAAATATTCTTTTATCAAATCAATAAAAATTATAAACATATTTTAGTTAAAAAATAACTAATTTATTCATATACCGGTTTCAGTTATAGATTGATTATCACATGATAATAACATTTGACAAACAAAAGTCATTATATAAAATCAAAAGAAACTTATAATGAATAAAATAATTGCAATTGACGGTCCTACGGCATCAGGAAAAGGTACATTGGCCAAAAAAATATCACAACACTTTAATTTGCCGTATCTAAATACAGGAGGGCTGTATAGAGCCGTGGCGCTAAAAATAATAAAAGATAATAATGCAGATTTTAAAGATAAAAGTGAAGTTATCAGAATACTTGGTTCAGTGGACTTTAGTAATTTAGATAATCCAGAACTATATGTAGAAGATGTTGGTACAGTAGCTTCAAAAGTATCTGTTATACAAGAAGTAAGAGATTTTCTTTTTAAATATCAGTATGATTTTGCTTATCAAGATGGTGGAGCTGTTTTAGATGGTAGAGATATAGGGACAGTAATTTGTCCAGATGCAAGTTTTAAATTCTTTATAGAGGCTTCAGTAGAGGAAAGAGCTAAAAGAAGATATGAAGAAATGATAAATAAAGGTTCCAAAGTTGACTATAATGAAATTCTAACTAAACTAATAAATAGAGATAAAAGTGATAGAGAAAGGGTTAATTCTCCTCTAAAAAAAGCTGATGGTGCTATTGAGGTTGATACAACTAACATGAGTATAGACGAAGTTTTTAAATATACTTTATCTTTTATTAAATTTTAGACAATTATAGAAGTATCAGGGGCTTCTATGTTATTTTGTCTTTTTTATTAACGACCCCGTAAATTTTAAAATGATAGATTTTGATTTTGAAGATTTTGAAAAATTATTGGATCAATATGATTCAGATATAGTTACTTATAACGAAGGAGATATAGCCTCCGGAACGGTTATAGATATAGATAATAAAACAGTTACTGTTGATATTGGTGGCAAAACTGTTGGTTATGTACCACTTTCAGAATTTGGAGACGAAAAAATTGAAGTAGGCAGTGTAGTCGAAGTATATATAGAAAAAGTAGAGAATAAAAAAGGTGAATTAATTGTAAGTAGAGAAGACGCAAGAAAATATCAAGGCTGGAATAATCTTAAAAAATGCTTAAACGAGAACAAAACAGTTGATGGTAAAATTCTTGGTAAAGTTAAGGGAGGATTTGCTGTTGAAATAGGTGATATAATAGCTTTTCTTCCAAGAAGTCAAGTAGATACTGCAATTTTAGCTAATCCAGAAGATTTTGCAGGTAAAACAGAACAATTTATGGTCCTTAAAATAGACGATGCAAGAGGTAATGTTGTTGTTTCGAGACGTGCCATACTTGATGAACAAAGAAGTAAAGAAAGAGAGGAAGTACTTTCAAAAATCAAAATTAATGATGTTATGAAAGGTATAATTAAAAATATAACTGATTATGGTGCTTTCGTTGATTTTGGTAGTTTTGATGGTTTATTACATTTAACTGATATATCTTGGTGTAGAGTAAGGCATCCTTCAGAAACATTAAAAATTGGGCAAGAGGTTGAAGTTCAAGTTATTAAATATGATGAAGAAACTAAAAAAGTTTCTTTAGGTATGAAACAATTACTAGAAAATCCTTGGGAAACAATAGAACAAAAATATCCAGTTGGTTCAATAGTTAAAGGTCATGTTACAAATATTGCTCAATATGGTGTATTTGTTGAGATAGAGAATGGTATTGAAGGACTTGTACATATATCTGAAATAAGTTGGTTTAAAAATAGTGTTTCTACTTCAAAAATGTTTACTATAGGTCAAGAAGTTAATGTTATGATTCTTGATATAAATACAGAACATCATAGAATTTCACTTGGTATGAAACAATGTAGTAAAAATCCTTGGAAAGAATTTTATGAAGGACATGAAGTTGGAGATATAGTTGACGGTAGTATAAAGAATATTACAGAATTTGGACTTTTTGTTGAATTTGAATCAGGTATAGATGGTCTTGTTCATATGTCTGATTTAGACTGGAACGATCCTGAAGGTAAAAATACTGTTAAAAATTATAAGAAAAATGAAAAAGTAACCGTAGTATTACTTGGTGTAAATTATGAACAGGAAAGAATAGCTTTAGGTATTAAACAGTTAGCGAGTGAAAATTTTAAGAAAGATATACAAAAACTTGTTCGTGGTTATAGAACCCCTTGTCTAATTAAAAATGTGAGAAGGGATTTTATGGAAGTTGAGATTGATCTTGGTTTGAAAGGTATCATAAAAAGAATTGATATATCTTCAGAAAAGAAAGATCAAAAAACAGATTCATTTAAAGTAGGAGATAAAATTGATGTAAATGTTATAAGTTTTGATCCTAAAAGTGGAAAACTTATGCTTGCTATAAAGAGTCTTGATGAAGTTGACAAAAATAATCCTCAAGAAGAAGAGGACGAAGAATTTGATATTGAACAATATATGAACACAGATACCAGTACAACACTGGGTAGTGTGTTTGGTAATATGTTCAATAATATTAAATAAATTAATTAATTTGCCGTATGATTTTTCATGCGGCAGCTATATATATTGAAATGATATGAAAAACGATAATTTTTTAGTTATTCAAGATTTTAAAAAAAGAATTACTATATGGAGAATTATAGCTTTTGTCTGTCTAGTTTCTGTTATATTCCTAGCAACTACAAATATATTTAATACAGATAAAATTAAAAAATTTAATAATAAATATGTAGCAAGAGTATCAATTAAAAATATCATATCTTCTACATCTTTTTTGGAATCAAAGCTCAAAGGATTAGAAAAAGATGAAGTTGTAGCTGTCATACTTGATATAGACTCCCCAGGTGGGGAGGTCGTATCTAGTGAAAGATTATACTCATTTTTTAGGAATTTAGCTAAAAAGAAACCTGTAGTTTCAGTTATAAAAGGTTTGGGTACTTCTGGAGCATATATGGTTGCCATGGCCAGTGATTATATAATATCAAGAAATACTAGTACAGTAGGTTCAATAGGTGTTGTTTTAGAAACAGAAGAAATAACTGAGTTGGCAGATAAAATAGGTATAAAATTTACAAATTTTAAAAGTTCTCCATTAAAAGCGTCACCTAATATGTTTGAAAAAATAACTCCTGATGTTGAAATGGTAACCAATCAACTAATAGATGATATTTATGATTATTTTTTAAGTATCTTTATAGAAAGAAGAAATATAAAGGCTATAGAAGCTCAGGAAATAGCTAATGGTCAAGTATATACTGGTAGACAAGCTTTAGAGTTTGGTTTAGTTGATAAAATAGGAGGTGAGGAGGAGGCAATAGAATATCTTAAAGATAACAATATAAATATGGATGACGTTAAAATATATGATTATGATATAAAAAAATATGGTAATAGTTTTGCATCATCAATAAAGAGAGAATTTATTGATACTGCTAATAATTTATTTAAAAATAAAAATGTTATGGCCATATATAGATAATTTTATTTACTAAACTGGGGTTAATATATGTTAATAAAAAATATTAAAACAGGAAAGGATGTTCCTAATAATGTTAATGTAATTATAGAGGTTTCTGCAAATTCAAGCGAACCAATTAAGTATGAATTAGATAAAGAAAGTGGAGCATTATTTGTTGATAGGTTTATAGCTACACCAATGCGGTATCCATGTAGCTATGGTTTTATTCCTAATACGTTATCTGAAGATGGAGATCCTATAGATGTTTTAGTTATAAGTGAATATCCAATAGCTAGTGGTTGTGTAATACCATGTAAACCAATAGGTGTTTTAATTATGGAAGACGAAAAAGGAGCGGATGAGAAAATTCTTGCAGTCCCACATGAGAAAATGAATAGCGAGTATTCAGAACTTAGTGAAATAGATGATATTCCAGTAATATTGTTAGATAAAATCAAACATTTTTTTGAGCATTATAAAGATCTTGAAAAGGGCAAATGGGTAAAAGTTTCAGGTTTTAAAGATTCTAAAGAAGCTAAAAATAAGATATTAGAAGGCATAAAGAGAGTAGAGACAAAAACAAATAATATATAATTATGCAGGAAGATCTTGCAATATTACTTGAATGGCTTGAAGCTAATGGCATTTCTGAACTTTTTAATGATAATATAGAGTTAGAAAAAGTTGCTTCAGATACTTATGATAATGTGATGGTAAATCATGCTCCAAAAAATATTGAAAATGTCGTTGATGCCTTATTTAGGCAACAAAACGGCATAAAAAAAAATAGTCAAATTTTCGGAGATAACGAACAAATAAGAGAATTTTCTGATAGAGTTACAAATATAGAAGATATTATAAATTTTGCTAATAGCTTCTATGGTTATGAAAATTTTAGAAAAACGGCTAATAGTACAATATTATTGAGTGGCAATGTTAATTCTGAAATAGTTATAGTTAATGATATTCCAAATACTGACGACGATAATAATAATAGTATATTTAGTGGAGATAGTGGAATATTGTTGGAGAATATATTAAATTCAGTCTTTAAAAAAAGAGAAAATTTATGTTTTTTAAATCTATTTTTCTGGAGATTACCAGGAGGCAGAACTCCAATTAAAGAAGAAATAAATTATTGTAAACCTTTGGTCGAAAAATTAATAAGTATTATAAAACCTAAGTTTATAGTATTTTGTGGAAGTTATGGTGTTTCAACCTTTTTAGAAGAAAATAAAACCATTTTTAATGTTAGAGGAAAAATAGTTGATTATACTAATTGTTATATGCAGGATAAAATAAAATCAACAGCAACTTATTCTCCATATTTATTACTAAAAAACAGTATAAAGAAGAAAGATTTTTGGGATGATGTTTTATTTATAAGTAATTATATGAACAATATAAAAGGCTGATTATGCAAAAAGATTGGGAAGAATTGGAAAAAATACTAAAATACAGTTTTAAAGATAAACAGCTCTTAGAAGAGGCCTTGACTCATCCAAGTACTTCATCTAGTAACAAAAAACAAAAAAGGTTTAATTATGAAAGATTGGAATTTCTAGGTGATTCAATATTATCTTTTGTGATAATAGACTATTTGTTAAGAAAATACAAAAATGAAACCGAAGGTCAGCTCTCAAAAAGGAAATCATTTTTAGTTTCAAAACAGACAGTGTCTGATATCTCAAGAAGGTTAGGTATTGGGGATTTTATAATTCTTAGTAAAGGAGAAGAACAAAGTGGTGGAAGGAATAATATAAATAATTTAGAGAATGTTTTTGAAGCCATATTAGGTGCTATTTTTCTTGATTCAGATTTTTGTACAGTTCAAAAATTTATAATTAATATTTGGTCTGAATTTAATGAATGGACAGATGATGTTCCAATCGATCCTAAAACACAATTACAAGAATGGACGCAAAAGCGTTTTAAAGTTTTACCTGATTATAAATTGTTAGAATCTAAACAGGATTTATTCACAATTAAATTATCAATACCAGAACATGAACCAATAATTTATACAAGTCATTCGATAAAAGAAACAGAGCTTATTTTAGCTAAAATGATGCTTGAAAATATCAAAAATCATAAATAAAATATAATATAATAAGCAATTTTTTAAAATGATAAAATTATCCAAGTTAAACAATAATATCACTTTTATTCACGAATTTATGCCTGATGTTGAAACTGTATCTATAAAGATAATGGTAAAAACAGGTTCAAGGAATGAAACTATTGAAAATAATGGTATATCACACTTTTTGGAACATATGGCATTTAAGGGTACAAAAAATAGAACAGCAAAACAAATAGCATGTGATTTTGAATCAATAGGAGCTGATTTTAATGCTTATACATCAAAAGAAGTAACATCGTATTATAGTAAAACATTAAAAGAATATGTTGAAAAATCACTAGAGATATTGGTTGATATGTTTGAAAATTCAATATTTGATGAAGAAGAACTTGAAAGAGAACGTGGTGTAATTTTACAAGAATTAGCAATGACAAATGATACACCTGATGATATAATTTTTGATTATTATCAAAGTGTAGCATTTTCAAACCAAGCTTTTGGTAGAAGTATCATAGGAACCGCTGAAAATATAAAACGCTTTAAAAAGGAAGATTTTTTAAAATATATGGAAGAAAATTATGTATCGGAAAATATAGTGCTTAGTGTTTCTGGAAATATAGATTATGAAAAAATGGAAGAATTAGCTAATAAATATTTTTCTAAAAATATTGATAAAAAGCGAAAAAATATTGAAAAAGCAAATTATACTGCTGGTTTTTTTAAAAAAGAAAAAGATTTAGAACAAGTACAATGTATAATAGGTTTTGAAGGTATATCTTTTAATGATAAAAATAGATTTGTAATGTCTGTTATGAACCATATTCTAGGTTCAGGCATGTCATCAAGATTATTTCAAGAAGTGCGTGAGAAAATGGGACTTTGCTATAGTATATATTCATTTAATGATGCAACTTTTGAAACTGGTTCTTTTCAAATATATACCGCAGTTGAACCAAATAAAATAAACCAAACAATAAATGCGATAGCTAATGAATTAAAAAGAATGATTAATACTGTTAATGATTCTGAAATTGAGAGAGCAAAAGTTAAATTAAAATCCTCAATGCTTATGGGTATGGAAAATACTAATTATAGAGCAACAGTAAATGCAGGTAATTTTGTATTTCATGGAAAAATTGAAACACCTAAAGAGGTAATTGATTATATTAATTCTGTCACAATTAGTGATGTAGAAAATATGTTGAAAAAAATTATTTC
>CALXRO010000015.1 GCA_944390875.1 uncultured Rickettsiales bacterium | reverse complement strand
AAAGGATAGGCGTTGTAAAATATTTTATTTGTTTTTTCTTTTAGTTCTTTAATTTTATTATTTTTTGCTTCTTCAAATACTAATAAAGAACATTTTTGCACAATATTTTCATGTATACTAGATTCATTTTCGTTTAATTCTGAAAATACACCATTTGAGATTTTATATAATTTATTTTTCATAATTAATACCTATTTTATTATATAATGTTTTACTTTACCACTTTTAAAATTTCCACTACTAAGAAAAAATTTTATCTTATTAATCTTATTTTCTGAATATACTAAGCATGAACTAATAACATTGTAGTACTTTAAAGAAGGATATTCAGTACTTGTTTGAACTAAACAAGACATAAAATTTTCAGAAGAAATAGTTGGATTAATACAAAACTCTACATTTGCTGAAGCTCCAATTTTTATCCCAGCATCAATATTCCTATCACTTGTTATTTGATATGAATTTGATCCATTTTTATTTTTAATGTATGAATAAGCCTCATTTGAATTAGTCATAAAAGATTCCCAATAATAACTGCTTTCAATATAAGTATCATTATAGCCAACATTACAAAACATCTGTGCAGCTGAGCTCATATTACTTTTTAGATCACTTATTAAAAATTTATGTTGAAAACTTAAATCTAAATCTGTAAATTCAAGCATTGCGACCTCAGTAATTTCGTAATTTTCTTTTAGCTCCAACAAATTTTCACCTGTAGTTATAGGATTACCTTTTATAGTTATATCTGTCCCGATATTAACAATTCCATTAATATTACTTATAGACATACAATCAATCCAATCATTCTCAGTATTTAATATATTAATATTTGAATTGTTATTATTAACTTCTATTTTGAATTTATCAGTTTTATTGATATCTTTTATAGTTAAATTACCTATAACTGATAATTGCTCCAAATTTAACAATGAGCTTGAATTTATAAAATTTGTTCCATCAAATTTTATTATTTCATCTTTTTTTGGTTCATTTATTTGTATTCTATTATCTTTCGTATCAAGCACTTTCCAATTACTTTTTTCAAAAATATATAGATTGCTCTTGTTTATAATCCAAACAAAATATCCATCTTGAACTTCAACAAATCTCCATCCATTCTCATCGTAAATTGCTACCTGATTTTCCTTATTTTTAAATGCTTCCGTTGCCTTTAGACCAACAATATATTTACTGCCTGTTTTTATATCTGCTGGTGGATTATCAATTATATCTATAACTGCATTGTGTACTATATTATCAATTATAATAAGCGCTTCATTATGTGTAAACTCCTTACCTGATTGGTTTGGTACCAATAGTGGTAGTTTTAAATTATGTGTATGTTCAAAAGAATCCATTTTATTTTTTAAATATTAAAATTTGATCATATTTTATTTTTAAATAACTTTTATGGAAGCAACAAATATGTAATTATCTACTAGACTTTTAAAAACACATTATTAAAAGTAATTCAAAATAAGTTTAAATTTAAACAAATATATGAATCAAATAAAGCATATACCAGTAATGTTAAAAGAGGTACTTTCATATATAGAACCAATAGATGATAATTCAATTATTTTAGATGCCACATTTGGTGCAGGTGGATATAGTAGAGCAATATTAGAGAAATATAAAAATTGTAAGATTATAGGAACCGACAGAGATATAAATGTACAACAATTTGCAGAAAATCTAAAATTAGCATACAAAAATAGATTTGATTTCTACAACTTAAAATTTAGTGAAATAAACAACAATTTTAATCCAAATAATTTTAATGGGATAATATTAGATCTTGGAGTATCTTCAATGCAACTTGACAGTGCTGAAAGAGGATTTTCTTTTAATAAAGATGCACCATTAAACATGAAAATGGGGAAAAATGGCTTTAGTGCCTATGATGTTGTTAATAATTTTAAAGAAGATGAATTATATTTTATAATAATGAAATATGGAGAAGAATCCAAAGCAAAATTAATTACAAAAAGAATAGTGGAATACAGAAAAAACAAAAAAATAGAAACAACAACAGAATTAGCTAAAATTATTCATTGTTGTTTTCATAAAAGAAGTAAAATTGACAGTGCAACAAAAACTTTTCAGGCAATAAGAATCTTTGTGAATGATGAACTTAATGAATTAAAAATATTATTAAATGATTCTATAAATTTACTAAAAAGTGGTGGAAAACTTATAGTTGTGAGTTTTCATTCTTTGGAAGATAAGATAGTAAAAGATTTTTTTAAAGAATTTGGAAATACAAAAAGAGAAAAAATAAATAAATACTCAAAACAAATTGAAAATAAAAGTATATTTAATATTATAACAAAAAAGCCTATTCTTGTTTCAAATGAAGAGATAGCTATAAATCCAAGATCGAGATCAGCAAAATTAAGATGCGCTATAAAATGTTAGAAAATATTTTAAAAATTTTAAATAAATTACTAAATTTAATTTTAATTGTTTGTTTTTTCATTTTTATTTTTGTTAGATATAAAATATTTATTTTAAAATCTTCATTAAAAGAAATAGATATAAAAATAGCTGAAATTAAAAATAAAAATGCTATATTTGACATAGAAATATCATATTTAACAAATCCTGAAAGATTAGCAAGAATATACAAAGAAATATATAATAGAGATTATGATAATGATCTACTCAAAATAGAACAAGTAAAGAATATGACTGAAATTTTACTTGATTTTAACAAATAAAAATGAAGACAATGCAAACGAATAAGTATAATCACAATAAAATTATTCTAGTAATAACATTTGTTTTTTTAATATTTATGATAATTATCTTGCGATTATATAATCTTTCTGTTGTACATTATAGGCCTATTGTAGATAGTTATAATTTTAATATCGATGATATTGGACAAAAAAGAGCAAACATAATTGATAGAAATGGATTTTTACTTGCTACTGATATATCCACAAAAACACTATATCTAAATAAAGAACTAATAAAAGATGAAAAATTTATAGCAAATAAATTAGCAAAAATATTAAATTTAAATGAAAACAGTTTATATAAAAAAATAAGTGATAAAAAAACAAAAAGTAAATACATTTTGATAAAAAGATATATACTTCCAAATGAGGAAAATAAAATAAGATTACTTCCAATAGCCTCACTAGTTTTTGAAGATGAATTACTCAGATATTATCCATATAATAATTTATTTTCACACGTAATAGGATACGTTGATATTGACAAAAATGGAATTATAGGTCTAGAAAAATACTATGATTCATATTTAAAAGAAAAAAATATACCATTAAAAACAACACTGGACATGAGAATACAAAGTGCTTTAAGAAGTGTAATAGTTGAATCTTATAAAACTTTCAAACCAAATTTTATAGTCGGAATAATAAGTGAAATCAAAACAGGTAATATACTTGCAATTGTTTCTTTTCCAGATTTTAATCCAAATATTAATAAACCAAAAAATAATACTTTTAATCATGCAACTTATGGCAATTATGAACTTGGTTCTGTATTTAAAATATTTACAATGGCAAATGGATTGGAACTTGGTTTAATAAAAAAAGATACTATATTTGATGTTAGTCATGATGTTAATTATGGAAAATTTACAGCTAAAGATATAAATTCGATAAAAAATAGAAAAAAAATAACAACTAAAGAGGCTTTTGCTATTTCTTCAAACATAGTTACAGTACATATTGCGAAATTAATAGGTATAAAAGAACAATTAAAATTCTTTGATAATCTTAATTTATTAGAAAAAATAGATATAGATTTAGGAGAAACATCACTACCATTACAACCAAGAAAATGGAAAGAAATAAATCTTATGACTATAGCATATGGCTATGGAGTAGCTGTTTCTCCTTTACATATATTAAATGCAACAAACGCAATAATAAACGATGGAAATATGATAACACCAAGATTTTCATATGAATATAAAAACCAAAAATGCTCAAATGTAATTAGTAAAAACACTTCTGATATAATGAAAGATTTTTTTAAAGAAACAGTTGAAAAAGGAACTGCAAGATTGGCAAATGTGAAAGGGTATGATATAGGTGGCAAAACTGGAACAGCAAGAAAAATAGTTGGAAATGACTATAAAAAAGGAGAACATTTAGCTTCTTTTATTGGTGTTTTTCCTATATATAATCCACAATATAGTATAATAATAGTTGCAGATAGACCACAAAGTTTAACTGAAAAAAGTGATGGAACAGGAAGTAGTGTTGCTGCTAAGATAGCACGTGATGCTATTATAAAAATAACACCATTTCTATATATATACTAAATTATTTTAAACAATCAAAAATAATTTTAATAATTATATTTTATTTCCAATCTCAATTTATTAGTAAATTCTTTTAATTCCTCACAGGTCAATATATATAATTATAAATTACTATAAATTGTACACAAAAATAGCATAAACATAAATAAAAATAACCTTGATTCATTGTTAATAATTAAGATAGTTTTTAATTTCTATTTTTAAATATTCTTAGCCATACAATCCTTTTCGGATTTTCAAATTTTTTTAATTACAAAGCAGTATAGATACCCTACCCTACACTGCCTCTTTTATTCAATATAATAAATAAGAAAGTTTAACAAACTATAACATCTATAAAAACTTTCTGTTTAGGGCCTTTTTTTCTAAAACTAACAACACCTTTACTAATCGCAAATATAGTATGATCTTTACCTATACCAACATTTATTCCAGGATGCCATTTTGTGCCCCTTTGTCTACATATTATATTTCCTGGAATAACACTTTCTCCAGAATATTTTTTTATACCAAGTCTTCTACCCTCAGAATCTCGGCCATTTCTTGAACTACCACCGGCTTTATGATGAGCCATAATAATCTCCTGTTAAAATTTTATATCATTAATAATAATTCTGGTTTTTAATTGTCTATGCCCATTTTTTCTTTTTGAATTTTTTCTTCGTCTCTTTTTAAAAACCACAACCTTATTATCTTTATAGTTCTTAATAACATTCCCTTCAACTAAAACATCAGTTAATATAGGATTTCCTATCATTACACTATTGTCATCTTTTTGTATAAATAATACTTTGTTGAAACTAATTGTTTCATTTATATTGGCATTAACTTTCTCTACGTCTATTATACTTCCTTTTGAGACCCTGTATTGTTTTCCGCCTGTTTCTAAAATTACGAACATAATAAATACAATATATTATTAAAATTTATAAAATATATGAGCTAAGGAAAAGAACCTCTTTGGATTATAGGTTTCAGTTTCTTAATTGTCAATATAAGATAATAACTAATTAAAAAAATAAAAATCAAAACATATTAGCTATTCTAGAAAATATTTCATCACCAATATTAATTTGATTTGGACTAGTTAATTCTTCGGAAATTGCAAAATCTTTCTCAAAAAGTCTTTTTTCAACTTCTAATACAGCATTTTTATCACTAAAAGCTATATTTAGTTCTTTATTTATATCATAACTAAGCATATCAAAATTTGCAGATCCAAGCATTACCAAATTATCATAAATACTTGCTTTCACATGTGTCATACCTGGATATAAAAATACTCTTATCCCATTTTTTAGCAAAATATTCATAACATAATTATTATTTTTTGCCATTAAATAAACATTATTTTGCTTTGGTAAAATTACTCTAACATCAACACCTCTAGCACGTGCATTTATTATTTCGTTTATTATCCTTCTATCAGCCAAATATGGATTTTCAATGTATATTCTATACTTTGCATTTCTTATTGCTATTATTTGAGCTTTATATATATCTTTTTTCCATGGTTTTGTATAAAATAGACGAATATCAATACTATTTATAGGTGCATTTACATTATTTATTATTGTATTTTTTACTTTTATTTTTTGAAATAAAAGAGCTATATCGCCAAACAAATCATTTCTAGCCCAATTTTCATCAAATTCTTTTGAAATAGCTTCAACTACAGGCCCTTCAATTCTTGCCATTACATCGTGCCAAGAATATCTATACTCTTGCCCTATATTCATACCACCAGTAAATGCAATTTTATTATCAAAAAGCAATGTTTTTACATGATCAAAAGTTAACCACGTATTTGAACTTGTTTTCACTTCAATATCAGATCCTTTTTTTAAATACATTTTTATACTTTTCGGCTGTTTAAAACTTTCTCTAAAAGGCAAATCTGGTAATTCTATTGACTTTGTAATATTAGCAAAACTATCTATTAAAACCTTTGTTTTAATATTTCTTTTATCAGCATTTCTCAATAAAGTTGCAATATATGTTCCATAATCATCATTATCAAATATATATAGTCTGAATTTTATATTTTGTTTTGCATTTTCTATTTCTTTTACCAAATCCAAAAAATATTCATCACCATCTATAAGTAATTTAAATTTACCTTTGTATACGTTATTTTTAAATGTTTTATCTAAAATTCTATCAATCTCATTATTATACTCTTTAGCAACTACAATCTTTGGTATATTATCAAGAATGATTAGTTTCTTTTCAGAGAAAAACTTACTAATATGATCTTTTATAAGAGATATTAATTGAATAAAACTAGTAACAGGATTTTTGATGATAGTATATAAATGACTTTTTATAACTAGCGAACAAGCCAAACTAATATAAGCAAAAATATCAATAACTTTTTTATTAAAATCATATAAGATCCAATAATCAAAGTACATTATTCTTCTAAAATGTAAATCTACAAGACCAATTTGATGATTTGAATTATTATTATTCTGTTGGAATAATATCTTATTTCCAATAGCATATTTCATTATATCATTATCTTTCTTGATAGTTTTTATAATTATTTCGTTTATATGTTGATTTGATATAGTTTCTTTAATTGAAACATTATTTGGTTTTTCAAAAGTATAACAAAAATTTATACTATTTTTATCATCTTTATATAACAAAAATTCGTTATTACTCATTGATATAAGTAAAGCTTTATTTTTTTCTTTTGGTATTAATTTTATAAGTTCAGAGAATGTATTACGAAGAACTTTATTTTCCCAAATTTCTTTAGGAACAGCTGGTATTTTTTTGTAATTATTATCATCTTTACTAAATTCATTTTCTTTTTTAATATCTTCTTTTTTAATTTTTATGATATTATTAGCAAATAAATTTCCGCTATTCAATTTGTCAGATATTTCAGATAAATCTGCTGAAAACAATATATACTTATGCTTATAATATTGTTTTATGTATATTTTTTCATCTTTTAAATATGCATATTCTATATCAACATTGTCTAAATTTTTTACTTCCTCTAGTTCTATACTTTTCTTACTTTTAATAAGAAAAAATATTGCTAAAATTAGAAAAACTGCAAAAATAAACTTTTTTGTGTTCATAATATTGATATACCTGCTTCAATTATTAATAATATTAAGAACAAGTCAATATTATAAAATATATATAAATATAATATTACTATAATTAATAACGTGACGGTAAACTACTAGATTTTTTTGATATTATAGTTCCTAGGAATGTTTTTTTCTGCATTTTTGATTTGTCTTTCATTTCTTGTGCTAATTCTGTAATAGTTGGAATTTTATTTTCTTCTCTAAGAAATTCTGGAAAATTTTCAACAATGCTATTTAATCTAACTAATTCTTCAATTCTTTGAAAAATAGGACGAGTATTTATTTCTTTAAGTTCTCCTTTTATTTTTGTGTATTTAAATCAATCTTTTTCACATTTAGTTATTTTTTTGTATATCTCAATAATTTTTTCTTCTTATTCTTTTTTTATTTCTCCTTTTAAGTTAGAGTTAAAAATTTTCTTTTCAATATTATGTTTACCATATTTTTCCTCTAAAGCCGTTTTTAATGGCGATATTATAGTTGAAATACTTTGTGTATACTTAAAAAATGATGCAGGCATTATTTTATGTTTACTATCCACATCCACTGACAATAATTTTGCACCTGATAAATTTTTTGGATTTGATAATTCGTTATCACTACAAAATTCAAAAAACTGTGATAGATACTCATTAAAATTTTGTGCATCTTTACCACATGTATTTTGTATAATCTTTAAAAATGCTTTAATTGTACCTAAAGCTATAGTAATGCAACTTGAATAATCATTTTGTATTTTTTTATCTGTTAAAAATATATGTTTTACAACATTTTTGTCCAAATTTATTTTTTCTACATTATTACTATTATTAGAACCCCAATAACTTACTTCTACTCCATCAGAACCTAATGTATCAAATTTATAAATATTTCCATCAATAATTATATCAAAACCAGCATGCCCAATTAATATATCTTCTTCATTTGGTAACTTTTGAATATTTAACACAATAAATATGTTTTTTTCATCTGACTCTAATAAAGTATTAATTTGCTTCCAATAATTTCGTATATTTTCAATCTTATCATTAGATCCATCAAGTTTTATATAATTTACAGCAAAATTTACATTATTTTTAAGATCCGGAAAAAGAATTTTATAATAATTAAGAATAGGATCTATAGCCTTCGTAGTAAAAGTATAACTTAGTGTAATGGAGTCATTTTTATTTTCTTGAATTAATTTTTTTTCCATCATTTCACTAAAAGCATTTGAATTAATTATTTCTGTATCATCAATTTTTAATTCTTTTATTTCTTTTTTTAATAACTTATCGAAATTATCACGAATTTCAGACATTTTTTGATTTTCAATTTCTTTATCTTTATTACTCATATTTTCTTTATGCTCTGCAAAATTACGCATTTGTTTGCGAATATTTTTTATGTTTTTTTCTATATTTTCAACATTTTTAGGACTACTTAGTCGTCCCACTGTACCTTCTGTGATATTTTCTGACATTTTTAAACCTTTTTTATTTTTTAGAAGAGTTATGATAAAATAATTTAAATTTTCAATATTATTTAAATACAGAACAATAAATAATAACCCATAAAAACAACAATTAAAAAAAATAACAAAAAAAACAGCAGTCTATATCTTATATGTATCTATTAAGATATAATTAAACGTAAATAAACCTATTTTTTTGTTCTATTGATAATATCTAATATTTCTTCATTCCCAATTGCATATGCTAGATTACGTACAGTATAACTATCATTAAATATCAATATTTTCACACTGCAAAAGCCTTTCAACAATTTCTTTATTTTCTGCTAAAACAGCACAATGTAAAGGTGTATTACCATCATGAGATTTAATATTAATATCAATATTTGCTATTTCTAAATAAATATCAAAGCATTTATACTTTTAACAAGAACAATATAATTGTCATCTGTAAGGAATGGTATATATTTTCCAGTTTCATTACTAGCTAATATATGTAAGTAACTCTTGACATCTGTATCAAATAATAAATTAGGATTATCGCGAAAAAACATATTATACATATTTCTCAATGCTTCTATTTATTCTTCCTCACTTATCTCCTTATACGCTCTTACTGAATCTGCTGCAAAATTTCTCTCATACAATTTTGTAATGTAAGACTACATTCTTGTAACTTATTTCCTGTAGCTATAACTTCGTTACAGATTACAAAAAACACCAGATACACACAAATATAAATTTCTAAAATAAGTAATAATTTTTATACAATACCTGTATTAAAATTGAAAATAATAATTGTACTAAATAATTTAATATACTATAATAAATGTCAATTATTTTTAATTAATATTTTATATTCATATATTTATTACACATATTTATAAAACAATCTTTTTTATCTGAAAATAAATAAACTACAGATCTAGATACAACATCAATAATATTATTCAATATAATTTTCTCTTCAGAATTAAATTTATTCAGAACAAAATCAACAATATCATTTTTATTGTTTGGTCTACCTATACCAAGTCTTATTCTAGCATAATTATTTCCAATGAATTGATCTATACTTTTTAAACCATTATGTCCAGCACTACTGCCACCAATTTTAAATTTTATTTTACCCAAAGATAAATCCAAATCATCATGAAAAACAAATATATTTTCTAATGGTATTTTATAAAAAGATTTTATTTGAGAAATAGCTATACCAGATCTATTCATATATGTGTTAGGCTTAACTATTAAAACTATTTTTTCATCTATTACTGTACTAAAAATTGTTGCATTAAATTTATCTTTTTTATCTTTATAACCATATTTTTCAATTATTTTATCAACACAAATAAAACCTAAATTATGCCTAGTACCTTCATATTCTTTACCAATATTACCCAAACCAGCAAATAAATACATATCAACTAATATATTTTTTAACTTTTTTTATTATTAAATCTCTTTTTAATTTTGATAAATAATCAGTGTATAATTTACCATCTAAATGATCAATTTCATGCTGCAAACATCTTGCTAAAAGCTCATCGGCTTCAATAATAGTTTTTTCAGAATTTTTATTTGTATATTCAACCTTAATTTTATCTGGTCTTTTAACCTTTGCTGAGCAACCTGGTACGGACAAACAACCCTCTTCCATTTCAACAAAATTATCTGATAAACTAAGTATTTTTGGATTTATGAGAAAAATTGGCTGTTTTTTGCCATCTTTTTGAAGATCAATAACAATCATTCTCTTATTAAGCCCAACTTGATTTGCAGCTAAACCTACCCCATTATAAGCGTACATTATCTCAAGCATTTTATCTAATTCTTTTTTAACTTTTTCGGTAACGTTTTTGATTGGTTTACATTTCTCTCTTAATATTTCAATATCACTGATTATGTTCTTAATTTTTAATTCAGATTTTATGAACGATATTATTTTTTCTTTTTTATCTTCCGGAGCATAATCAAAAAATAAATTACCTTCAAGATAGTCCATCTGATGCTGTATACATACAGAAAGTAAATCACTTGCCGATAATTCATGCTCAATAAATTCATTATCAAAATATTTTACTTTTATATTCTTTGATCTTTTAATAGGACATATTACATCATCCAAAGATATACTTGCTTCATTAAATTCAACTTTTTCATCAGACATGGAAATTATTTCAGGATTTATCATTACAATAGGTTTTTTTCTGTTATTTTCACGTAAATCTACAACGATAAGACGTTTATAAATACCTATCATAACTGCTGCTATACCTATAGCATCATTTTTATACATAATATTTAGCATATTATCTATAATTTCATCAAGATTTTTATCATCTTTTGTGACAGGTTCACTTTTCTTTCTAAAAAAATTTAAACTTTCTGTATCTTCAATTTTTTTTAATTCATAAACCATATATTAATTCCAATTTAAAATTTTAAGATATTTTTTCCATAATTTCGTCAGGTATTTCAAAATTACCTATTACTTGTTGTACATCATCATCATCTTCAAGTTTATCAACTAATTTTAATAATTTATCAGCTTTTTCTATATCGTCAACAATAACTGTATTTTGAGGTTTCCAGGTAATTTTTGCTTCATTAGGATCTCCCAATTTCGCCATAATTGTATCTCTAACAGATGTAAAATTACTTGGATCAGTAGTTATTTCATGCCATTCTTCTGTGCTTTCAACATTACTTGCACCAGCTTCTATAGCTAATTCTAACATTTCTTCTTCTGATATTTTGTTGCCTTCATATCCTATTATACCAACTTTGTTAAACATATACGATACACTTCCAGTATCAGCTAAAGCTCCACCACTTTTTGTAAAATACGAACGTATATTTGATACAGTTCTATTTCTGTTATCAGTTAATGTTTCAACTATTAACGCAACTGAACCTGGAGCATATCCTTCATATCTTACTTCTTCATAATTATCGCCCTCCCCTGCTGATGAAGCTCTTTTTATTGCAGCTTCAATTTTGTCTTTTGGCATATTTTCTGATTTTGCTAATATTATAGCATTTCTTAATCTTGGATTAAAATCTGGATTAGGATCACCTAGTTTTACAGCAACAGCAATTTCTCTTTGAATTTTTGTAAATATTTTTGATCTTTTTGCATCAGCAATACCTTTCTGGTGCTTTGTTGTTGCCCATTTTGAATGTCCTGACATTAAAAAACTGTGATATTTAACTAATGTAGTTAGTATATCTTTTTATTTTCAAAAAACAAGAGGAAATAAGAAATTATAAAAAATTAATATTTAAAATTTTCTTCTTGTAAAATACTTATTATCAGTTATTATTATAACAAATAAAACAAAAATAAGAAATGAATCTACAGTTATTATTTGAACAGACATCATTAATGTTTTTTGAAATGGATCTTTTGTCAAAAATTATAATTTCAATTTTAGTGATATTTTCCGTAATTAGTTGGACAATAATTTTTGAAAAAACATTCAGATTTACAATACTAAAATCCAAGACAAATAAATTCTTTGAGATATTTTGGTCTGGGAAAAATATATATGACATATATGAAAAATACAAAGAAAACATAAATTGTCCAATTGTATCAATATTTATCGAAGTCATGAAAGAGCTAAAAAATTTTGAAAACACAAAAGAAGCAACAAGTTTAGAATATGTTAGTGACAAAATATATGATTTAATGAGTGTATCAATATCAAAATCAATTCAAAAATTGAGATCTGGAATGACATTTATGAATGTAGTAGCATCAACATCAACATACTTTGGATTATTAGGTATGGTGTGGAACGTATCACAAAGTTTTAAAATTATTTCTATAATGAAAGAAGCAACATTAACAAATTTAGCACCAGGAATAAATACATCTTTAATAGTAACAGTTGTTGGTTTGGTTTCAGCAATACCAGCTTTAATTGCTTATCAAGTTATTGGTAGTAAAATAAACAATATTGAAGAAGATTTAAATAATTTTTCCTTAGAATTTTTAGGAATATTAACAAAAGAAATGGAGAAAGATGAAGATGAGTAGAAAGCAAAGAATAAAAAGAAGAGTAGAATACAATACTGATTTGAATTTAGCGCCATTTATAGACACTTTACTTGTTCTATTAATTGTTTTTATGATCTCATCTCAAGAAGTTTTTAACGGATCAAAATTAAATCTTCCAAGTGCTACAGCAAAAATTGTTGTTCTCAAAAAAGATCCTATAAAAATTTTTGTTCTTAGTGATGGTAAAATAAATATAAACAATCAAATTATAGATTATAAAGATATAGTAAAAATTGTTGATGATTTATCTCTTAAAGATAAATATATAAAAATATATGTTATGGCCGATAAAGATAGCAAATATGGGCAAGTTTTAAATGTTGTGGGCAAACTCAATGAAAACAATTTTAAAAATGTAACTTTGATAACAGATATACACAATAGAATATGATAAGAGGATTTTTTTATTCACTAATTTTACATATTTTTACTTTTTTGTTTATATTTTATGGTTATCTTGCTGATAAAATAAAAATTGAAAATGCGGTAAAATATATAGAAATTGGAGTTAATAGTGATTTTTTTAAAGAAAATAAAATAAAGACAACTGAAAGAAGTTTGTATGAACATTTGGATTTAAGATCAAAAATAAACTTGTATAATCTGGCAAAAAAATTCATAAATAATAATGATTCGACAATAAGTAATACCCCTATAGAATTTATAAATGAAATTGTAGGTTTTAATGCTAACAAAACAATTAGTAAAGATGGGAGTTATATATCAAGTAAAGTTATAAATGCTTTTGATAAAGATACTTTTAAAGATCCAACAATAACAAATGGCGATGTTATATACCTCGGACCTACAGATTATAAAAGATTAATTACCTCAAAATTAGATGATATAAACAATATGGATGTAGAAATAGTTAAAAATAATGAATATGTCCTTGATACAGATATTAAAAAACCTCAAAATCGTAATGAAACATTTGAGGTAAAAATTGATGAAATATTTACAGAAGAAGATATCAAATTATTAAAAGAAAGTTTAAATAATGGATATGATAATTCAATTTTATCAAAAAGAGATAAAATATCTATACAAAATCAATTTACTATATGTTATAAAAATGCAATTTTAAAAACAAAAAAACAAAGTAAATTTGATATAGCTGTTGCTATTGATATTAAAAGAGATGGTTTTATAGATATTAATAATATTAAAATAGAACCAATAGATACTGGTATTAGTTTTTCTAAAGATGAATATAATGATACAATAAATAATGTTAAACTAGCACTCGATTACTGTAACCCAGTAAGAAACTTACCTTTAGGGAAATATAAAGCTTGGAAAACAATAAAATTGGTTTTTAATGGTTTTTAAAAATAACTTTTACATAATTTATGAATTTACTGATTATTTGTTTTTTTATAATTTTTTATAATAAAAATATATTTGCTGGATCTGAAAAAGAACTATATTATGATGAAAATATAGTTATAGAGAATGATTTTATAAATGATAGAAAAATAAAAATAGTTTTACTAGAACCATGTGTAAGTTATAAAATAAATAAAGATAAAGAAATCAATAATATTACAGATAAAAACAATAGCAAAAATTGTGTAAAATACAGTTCCATTAGTTCAAAACAACAAAATTTTGTACTTAGTAATATTTATAGAAAAATATCATCAAATTTAAAAATAACAAAACTTTATGATATAAATTTAGATAAAAATTCTTGTATAGATATTAATAAATATATTATAAAAAGTAAAAAATGTAATATATCAAATTATATTCTTTCAGATAATTTAAATAATTTTGATTTCATTGTAAGCATATTAGTTTTTGATATGGGAAATGAAAAAATAAAATTACAGGTTATGATTTGGGATATTTTGGAAGAAAGATTTGTTGATGGACATTATTATATTTTAAATTATGGAAAAGAAAATAATAATTCTTATAGAATAGCTAATCTTATATCTGATTTTATATTTGTTACAACTACAAAAGAAAATTGCGGTATATTTGATAGCAAAATTGCTTACGTATCGGAAACAGGTGGAGTTTTAAATAGAAACAAACAAATTTCAATAATAAATTTTGATGGTACTAATAATGTAAAAATAACAAATAGCAGAAACTTAAAATTAACACCGGCATTTTCTAGAAACAAAAATGATGAGATATTTTATTTAGAATATTTAAAAGAAGGACCTTTTGTTATAAAACATAATCTTAAAACAAATAATTTATCAAAAATTTCAAGTGGACAAATTATGACTAGTGCTGCAAGTGTAAATCCAGATAAAAATAGCAATCAGATTATAATAGCTGGCACGAACGATAGCGCTAATACAAATTTATATCTTTTTGATTTTAAAAGAATGGTTAATAAAAAACTTACTGATTCAGAAAGTATCAATACATCTGCAAGTTTTAGTCCAGACGGTAAGAAAATAGTATACGTTTCTGATAGAAATGGTGTGAGAAAACTATATGTTAAGGATCTTGAAGAAAATAATGAAAAACTAATATCAAGAGGTAATGGTATATATGATAAGCCATCTTGGTCACCAGATGGTAGACTTATATCTTTTATAAAAATAGCAAATGGTCAATTTTATTTAGGTTTAATGACTCCAGAAGGAGATAGCGAAAGATATATAATGTCTGATTATCTCATAGAAGGAGTAAAATGGTCACCAAATTCCAGATACTTAATATATACAAAACAAAAAGATGCTTTTGGTCAAAAAAGCATACCAAGAATATATATTATTGATATTCTAACAGGTAATGAATATAAACTAAAAACTCCAGAAAATGAAGGCGCAAGTGACCCAGATTGGATTATGAATTTTTAATTATGCAAAAAGAGCCAATTTCAATTTATATTCATTATCCATTTTGTATATCAAAATGTCCTTATTGTGACTTTAACTCATACGTAAACTTAAATATTGATGAAAATGAATTTTTAAATGTATATATAACAGAAATAAATTATTATCATAAATTACTCCAAAACAGATTTGCAAAAACAATATTTTTTGGAGGTGGAACACCTTCATTAGCAAATAGCCATTTCATTGAAAAAATATTAAATGAAATTGAAAAATTGTTTGGTTTTGATAAAGATATTGAAATATCTTTAGAAGCTAATCCATCAACAGCAGATTCTTATAAATTCTATGATTTTTCAAAAGTAGGAATAAATAGGCTTTCAATAGGAGTTCAATCATTTAATGACAACAAATTAAAATTTTTTGGCAGAACTCATAACAGTGAAGAGGCTATAAAAGCAATAAAAATAGCACAAAAATATTTTTATGATAAATATTCAATTGATTTAATATATGCAACAGATAAACAAAAAATTAACGAGTGGCTTTATGAATTAGACAATGCTATAAAACTTTCACCAAATCATATTTCATTATATCAATTAACAATTGAAAATAACACAAAATTCTTTTCTGATGGGGTAAAAACAGCAAGCAATAGTCTTGCTTCAAAACTTTATAAAACAACAAACGACTTTCTAAATAAAAAAAATATAAACATGTATGAAATTTCAAATTATGCAAAAAAGGGTTATGAATGTAGACATAATATAAATTACTGGAAAAGCGGTGAATGGATAGGTATAGGCGCAGGCGCACATGGAAGAATATGTTTTGATAATAATTTTAAGGATAAATACAAAAAAAGATTTGCAATAGAGAATATAAAAAATCCAAAAAGATGGCTAGAAAGCGTTATAAAAAATGGCAATGGAATCAAAGAAAATAATGTACTCAGTAAAAAAGAATTTATTGAAGAAATTATAATAATGGGTTTGAGACTTAAAGATGGTATTAGTATATTTGACATAAATAAATATATAAAAATAAACAATATTAGTGAAATTTTAAATAAAAACTATTTACAATTAAAAGAATTAGATTTTATTGAGATTTCAGATAATATGATTAGATTAAAAAACGATAAATTTTGTTTGCTAGATTCAATAATAGAGAAATTGATATGAAGATTAGTGAGTTAATGGATAAAAATATCTTAGTTTGGGGTTACGGTATAGAGGGTAAATCTATAGTGGAAATACTTTTAAAAAATAATATTAAAAACAAAATTTTTGTAGCCACAAAAGATAAATTAGATTTAAGTTTAGATAAAGTTGAATTTATTTCAGAAATTGAAATAGAAAAATATAATTTTGATGTTGTCATTAAATCACCTGGTATATCATCTTATAGTAAAAAAGTTGAGAATTTACTAAACAAAGGTAAAATTATTACTTCATCATTAAACATAATGCTAGCTGAAATTTCCAAAAATAAAAATATAAAAACAATTGGAATTACTGGTACAAAAGGCAAAAGCACAACTGCTTCAATATGCAATCATATACTCAATTCACTTGGTAAAAATTCAATTTTAGTAGGTAATATTGGAATACCATTTCTATCAATTTTAGAAAAACAAGAAAAATATGAATATATAGTTATGGAACTTTCAAGCTGTCAATTAAACAACATAAAATACAATATAGACTATGGTGTTCTATTAAATTTATACCCAGAACATATTGATTGGCATATTACACATGAAAATTATTTTAAAGATAAAATGAATATAATTAAATATAGTAAAAAATGTTTTTTAAATTATAAAGATGAAATTATAAATAATTATGCAAAGAAAATTACAAATAATTATGAATATTTTAATAATAAAAATGGTTTTTATATAAAAGATGATTTTATCTTTTATAAAGATAGAAAAATATTTGATATTAATTCATTAAACAATATAAAAGGCAAACATATATTTGAAAACTTTTGTGCAATTTTATCAATAATTAAATGTGAAAATTTAAATGTTGAATTAGCTTTGCAAAGTTTAAAAGACTTTAAAACTTTAGAACATAGGTTAGAAATATTTTATAACAAAAAAGAAACAAATACAAAATTCGTCGACGACAGTATATCAACAATTCCAGAAGCTACTTTAAAAGCATTAGAAACTTTTAAAGAAGATAATATATTGTTAATTTTAGGAGGATACGATAGACAACAAAATTATAATGCACTTATAAATTATATAAATAAAAATAGTAGAATAAACAAAGTTTTTCTAATAGGTCAAACAAGCGAAAGACTAAATAAAAAATTAAACAATTCTGAAATATTTAGTAATTTTGAAGATTTAATAAAAT
>CALXRO010000014.1 GCA_944390875.1 uncultured Rickettsiales bacterium | reverse complement strand
ACTTCATAAAATATGTCGTATAGTTATTTTTATATTCATTTTTTCAAATATATTTTTTATTAAAAAATATTGATAAATCTCTTATATGTTTAACAAAAATAATTTCTATTTTATATTTATTGGTTTTAAATGTTTTTAGATTTTTCATACCATTGGGAATTACAGCTTTTGTAAAACCAAGTTTTTCAGCTTCTTTCAATCTATATTCTATTTGAGAAACCATTCTAATTTCACCAGACAAACCTATTTCTCCCATAAATACACAATTTCTTGGTATAGCCATGTCTTTAAATGCTGAAATTAAAGCAACAGCAACAGCTAAATCAACAGCTGTTTCATTAATTTTTAAACCACCAACAACATTTAAATAAACTTCCTTATCATAAAGATTAACACCAAATCTTGTGCTAATTACAGCTATTATCATAGCTAATCTGTTCTGGTCCCAACCTACAACTGCTCTTCTTGGACTTGGCATATATGATGGTGCTATAAGAGCTTGAATTTCAGCAAGTAATGGTCTTGTACCTTCTATTCCAGCAAATACAGCTGAACCACTAACTAAATCTTCTCTAGCTGATAGAAAAAGTTGTGATGGATTTGAAACTTCAAATAATCCAGTATCATGCATTTCAAAAATTCCAATTTCATTTGCAGCACCAAACCTATTTTTTATACTTCTTAATATTCTAAATTGATAATCTTTGTCACCTTCAAAATATAAAACAGTATCAACCATATGCTCTAAAACCTTTGGTCCAGCTATTTGTCCGTCTTTATTCACATGGCTAACTATAAACATTGATATATCCTTTGTTTTTGCTATATTTATCAATTCATTTCCACATAACCTTACTTGCGATACAGTTCCAGCAGCGGCTGAAATTTCAGGATTAAATATTGTTTGTATAGAATCTATTACAACAACATTTGGCTGTTCTTTTATTAAAGCTTTTGCTATGTCGTTGACAGATGTTGCGGAAGCTAGTTTTATAGGAGATTTTTCTAACTGTAATCTTTTAGCTCTAATTCTGACTTGATTGATAGATTCTTCGCCCGATATATATAGTGTTTTTAAACCATTATTGGATAAACTACATAAAGTTTGAAGAAGTAATGTTGATTTACCTATACCTGGATCACCACCTATAAGTACTGCAGATCCTTTAACAACGCCACCTCCTAAAACTCTGTTTAATTCGTTTATTTTTGTGTCAAACCTTGGTGTATCTAAAACAACATCATCAAGCTTTTCAAAAGTTAAATTATTTGAATTTTCAAATGTTTTTAGGATATTTAAATTTTGTGAAACCAGTCCACCTTCTTCTTTTTCTTCAGTTATTGTATTCCATTCACCACAATCAACACACTGACCACTCCATTTTTTATGAACTGAACCGCAATTTTGACATATAAATATTGATTTAGGCATTTTAATTTCTACCAGGTATTCCTCTTGTGTTATCTGGTTTTCTTTTTTTATAAGAATCTATTCTTGATAAAGTTGGAGCACTAGATGCTTTTTTTGTTTTAACTCCTTTAAAAACATCTACGGCATTACCAAAAGAAATTCCGTTATTTTTGTTTGTTTTTGGGGCGACACCAAAAGATACCATATTATTTTTAGTTTTATTTTTAAGACTTCCAGTTCCAAATAGATTCTTAGGATTCTGATTTCCACTTCCTAATACATTATCATCATCTAATTTTCCAGTTCCAAATGGACTACCATTATCTAGTTCTCCAGTTCCAAATGGATTGCCATCATTTAATTCTCCAGTTCCTAATACATTATCATCATCTAATTTTCCAGTTCCAAATGGTTTTTTTTGTTGTTCTGATTTTGTTGGTATACTTGCAGCTTTTGTTTTTAACTTTTTTTTTGGAAACATAGGTAGGATCTTTAAATTAGCATATAAAATTGGCAAGTATAAGATATTAAGACCTGGAACAGCTGATAATAGTGCATAAGCGCCATTATTAAGTGCAACAAGCCACCATTGTGGATCTTTTCCTGTCTTAACTTTATAATCTGTAATCATTTCTTTAGAATTTTCGTCAATACCTTTACTTAATTTTTCAACTGAATCTTTATCTATACTGTAAGCTTCTTTTATATTTTTTTTATCTATACTGTCATAATCTGGTAACGATTCTTTACCAACTTTTTCAGCCTCAACTTCTATAGGTTCTGGTTCAATCTTTTTTTGAGTTGTTTCTTCAGAAGTTGGAATGTTTTGTTTTGTTGAATCTTCTTTTTTGTCATCTTCACTCATAACAGTAATATTATTTTTTTGATTATTTTAATTAAATTTACCTAACAGTCAATATGTTGACATAGTCATAAAAATCTTTAATAATATGCTTATTATTTATATTATTTATATTTTATGGATATAATTGGAATTATAATTAATATTGGCAATATATTTGAAAATATATTGTTTTACGAATTTTTTGGTTTTCCACTACTTGTTTTACTATTAATTTTTTTAGGTATATTTTTCTCGTTTTATTTAAAATTTCCATTTTTTAAAATATCAAAACAAAGTATAAACAGTTATCTAAAAGAAAAAAATAATGATGGTCTTATATCATTAAAGCAAGCTTTTTTTACAAGTCTGTCATATGTTATAGGTATGGGAGGTATAACAGGTGTAGCAACTGCGGTATGTATAGGTGGTCCTGGTGCTATTTTTTGGATGTTTTTAATGACTATTTTTACTACAAATGTTGCAATTGTAGAAACATTATTAGCTGTAAAATATAGAGAATTTAATATTGAAAAAAAGACAGTTGTATGTGCGCCAATAAATTATATTAAAAACTCTCTAAAAGATGAAGGTTTTATTAAACTTAGTATATTTTTATCAACACTTTATGGAATTTTATATTTTTTTGGATCAATTGGTAATCAAATATATCAGATAGGAGATGTTGTTAATTCATTAAAACAATTTGAACCATTAACGAATATTAGCTTTTTCTTAGCAATTATTTTTGATATAATACTTCTTTCTATAGCTTATTTTGGAATAACAAAAATTTCAAAAATATTTGAAAAGACAATACCTATAGCATGTGGTATTTATATATTATCTTCAATAATTATTGTAATGTTTAATATAAAAAGACTACCGTTTGCAATATTAACAATAATTAAAGAGGCTTTTGAATTAAAGTCAGTTACTGGCGGAATAATTGGTGCAATATCTATAGGTGTAAGAAGAGGAATATATTCTTGTGAATCTGGTCTTGGCACATACACGACACCATATGCTGCTACAAAAAGTAATAATCCTATAAAAGAAGCTCAATTAGGTTCATTAAACCCATTGTTTGCTAGTTTAATGTGTTTAATTACAGGTATAATTGTTGTATTAACAAATTCTTATGTAGGTGATATTGATGAAAATGGCATTAACATAATGATAAAAGCTTTTAGCTCTGTTGCTCCATGGTTTTCTTATGTTTTTACAGTTATAACTATTTTAATGTCTTTTTCATTGTGTTTAAGTAATACATTTAATACACAGAATGTATATCAATATTTTTTTGGTACAAAAAGTACTTTTATTTTCATAATTATACATATAACTATAGTTTTGATGGCAATGTTGAATAATTTTAGTGAAATTGTCACTGTTTCCGACACACTTTATCTATCTATGGCATTGCCGAATATTATAGCTTTATTTGTATCAAGAAAAAAAATAAAATATGATTATGAAGAAAATTTTGGCAAACTGTAATTTTTTATAATTGTTATGGTATAATCAACTTGCTTTTCTATACATGTATAATATAATCTAACAAATAGCAACTTTAATATTTTTAAAAATGGAGTACCAAGAATATACAAAAATTTCAAAAACAGTAGATAAACAAAAATTAAAAAAGTTAGAAAATATTAGAAATTTAAATATAGAGCCATATCCTCATATTTATAAACAAGAAATACATGCAGCTGATTTAATAAAAAAATATGAAAATTTACAAGCCGAAGAACATAAAGAGAATGACATATACCAAGTTGCTGGAAGGCTTATGTTACGAAGAAAAATGGGCAAAGCTGCATTTTATGACATACACGACGAAACCGGCAGAATACAAATATATTTGCAAAAACCTGAATTAACCGAAGAAGAAAACAATCTTTTATCAAACCTTGATATTGGCGATTTTATTGGAGTTAGAGGTTTTGTTTTTAAAACAAAAACCGGTGAAATTAGTATACATTGCTTAGAAATAAAATTGCTATCAAAATCATTGGCTCCAATGCCAGAAAAATTTCACGGTTTAAATGATATGGAATTAAGATATCGTCAAAGATTTATTGATATGACTATGAATCCTGAAGTCAGAGAAGTGTTTAAAAAAAGGTCATTTATAATAAATGAAATAAGGAATTATCTTATTTCAAAAGGTTTTATTGAAGTTGAAACGCCAACCTTACAACCTATATATGGTGGCGCAAACGCAAGACCTTTTATAACTCATCATAATTCTCTAGATATGGATTTATTTCTTAGAATAAGTCCAGAACTTTATTTAAAAAGACTAATAGCTGGTGGTTTTGAAAAGGTTTTTGACATAGCTAAAAATTTCAGAAATGAAGGTTGTGATGCAACTCATAATCCTGAATTTACTATGATAGAATGGTATGAAGCTTATACTGATTATAATTATCAAATGGAACAAGTAGAGAATATGATAGAAACCATCGTTAAAAAAATTAACAATGGTAATACAGTTATAAAATTTAAAGACTTAGAGATAAATTATAAGACACCTTGGAAAAGACTGAGTATGTGGGATGCTTTACGAGAATACGCGAATATTGAGCCAGATATAATAACAAAAGATGAAGTTATAGTTGAACTAAAAAAATATAAAGACGATATAGAAATTAAGAAAGAAAAAGGCGAATTATTGGCTGAATTATTTGAAGAAACATGTGAAGAGAAGTTAATACAACCAACTTTTATTATAGATCATCCTGTTGAAATATCGCCTCTTACAAAAAAACACAGGAATAAGCCAGGTCTTGTAGAAAGATTTGAGTTATTTATTGCAAAAAAAGAATTAGCTAATTCATATAGTGAATTAAATGATCCAATAGATCAAGGTTTCAGGCTTCGTGAACAAGAATTACACAGAGAATTTGATGATGAAGCACAACCTATGGATAAAAATTTTCTACATTGTGTAGAATTTGGTATGCCACCGCTTGGTGGAGTTGGAGTTGGAATAGATAGACTCGTGATGTTTTTAACAAATCAAGATATAATAAGAGATGTTATAGCTTTTCCTACAATGAAATTGAGAAAAGAAGATTTATAATTTAATTTATTTTTTTAATTAATCTTAATGTTATTTTACTATGTTTAAAACAATAAAAAATATTTCTGGTAAATTATCTTTTTTTTACATACAATTATTTACCGCACTAAATGAAAATATTATAAGAAATTCTTTATTAATACTTATTAATTACTTTTTATATAAAAATTCTGATATAAGTATACAGTTTATTATGTTATACATGTCTTGCGTATTTTTTATACCTGTATTGCTTTTATCTTGTATAAGTGGACAAATTGTTGATAAATATAATAAAAATTATTTAATTAATAGGCTTAAACTCTACGAACTTTTTTTGTATCCTGCATTTGCTATATTTTTATTTTTTGGTAATATATTTTTAATGTATTTAAGTCTATTTATTATTGGTTGTTTTTCAGCTATATTTAGTACACTAAAATATTCATATATTCCAGATATAATGGGAAAAAATAAATTACTATCTAGTAATGGTGTTGTTTTATCATTATATTTTATCTCAGTTTTATTATCAATTTCAATTGCATATTTATGTATGGTAAAATATTTTGGTATAGCAATTGTTTCAGTTATATTAGTTATAATATCTTATATTAATTATCTATTATCAAAAAAGTTTGAATATAAAAATAAAATTCAAAATGAAAATATTAAAATTGATAAAAATCAAGCTAAATCTTTAGTCAAGACACTTGGTTTGATTAGAAGAAGATCGTATATATTCTTCCCAACTTTTGGAATAGGATGGTTTTGGTTTGTAACCACAATAATTTTAAATCAACTAATATTTTTTGCTGTAGAATCGGTAAACCATAGCTTATTTATAGGTTTTTTATTAATTGCATCTTTTTTATTTAGTATGGTTTTAGGTTGTATGTTATGTAATAAAATATTTGATGAAAAAATAAAAGCTGGTTTTAGCCCTTTAACTGCAATATTGATTACAATTTTTACTTTTAAATTGTATCTAAATGGTTTAGATGCTAATAATTTTCAAGTGATTGACGTAATAAGCTTTTTATCTGTTTGGTCAAATTTTAGAACATTTTTAGATTTATTTATAATAGGTATTGCAGCTGGAATATATATAGTTCCTCTGTATTCTAGTATACAAAAAAACACAAAAACAAAAAATAGAGCAAGAATTTTTGCTGCTGTAAATTTTATAACTGCTGCATTTATAATAACGGCTGAAATATTTTTTTATAGTTTTTCAAAAATTAATTTCTGCAATGTTGATATATTTTTATTTATATCTTTAGCAAATTTAATAGTTGGTTGTTATCTTTTATATACATTACCAAAACAATTTTTATTTTTATTTGCTAAGTGGGTAATTGCTTATTTATTTAAAGTAAAAGTTAATGGTTTAGAAAATTATGATAAAGTTGAAGGAAGAAAAGCTGTTGTTATTGCAAATCATCAGTCATTTTTAGATGTTGTCTTAATGGTTTTGTTTATAGACGATGGTTTAAGTTTTGCATATGAAAAAAAATATGGAAAAGTATGGTGGGTTAAACCTTTTTTAAGATTAGCACAAAGCTTCCCTATTGATTCTGGTAGTCCGATGGCACTTAAAAGTTTAATTAACATAGTAAAAAATGGTAAAAAAGTAATGATATTTCCTGAAGGTAGAATTACAACAACAGGTGCTATGATGAAAATATATGAAGGACCAGCAATGATAGCAGAAAAAACTGGCGCAGATATAATACCTATAAGAATAGAAGGGGCGCAGTTTTCTGTATTTTCAAGATTAAAAAATAAAGTAAAAAGAAGATTATTTCCTGAAATAACTTTGTCAATTTTACCATCTAAAAAAATCACTTTAAAAGATGGTTTGACAGCAAGACAAAAAAGAGTTGAAGCTGGTAATAAACTCTATAATATAATGATAGATTTATTCTATAATACTGAAAAATCGGAAGAAACAATAGTTGAAGCAATATTAAAATGCAGGAAGACATTTGGTGGAAATCATGTTATGTTAGAAGATATAAATTTTAATCCAATGACATATAGTGATATGTTTTTAAAAGGTTTTGTAATCGGTAATTATTTATCAAGATTTACGGAAAATCAAGAATATATTGGTGTATTTTTACCTAATTCAAGTGCAACTGTCCTATTATTTTTAGCTCTACAACTTAGAAATAGAATACCTGTTATGTTAAATTTTTCAGCCGGAATTAAAAATATAATATCAGCTTGTAAAATGACAAAAATTAGATATGTCTTTACTTCGAAGAAATTTATAGAAAAAGGAAAATTGGAACAAATAATTGAAGCAATAGAGAAATCTGATATCAAAGTTATAATAATGGAAGATGAGTTAACAAAAATAAAATTTAGCGATAAGATTCGTGGTATTTTATATAATTTTGCACCAAAATTTTATTATAAAAAGTTGAATAAGGGAAAATTAGATTATAAAAATCCTGCAGTTGTTCTATTTACATCTGGGTCTGAAGGATCACCAAAAGGCGTAGTTTTAAGCCACAAAAATTTAAATGCGAATAGGATTCAACTTTCTACTTCAATTTTATTTAAATCAACAGACAAAGTATTTGTAGCTTTACCATTATTTCATAGTTTTGGTTTAGGTGGTACTTTAATAAGTCTTGCAAGTGGCTCTAAGGTATTTATGTATCCTTCCCCATTACACTATAGAATAATTCCTGAATTAATATATAGGACAAATTCAACCATAATGTTTGGTACTAATACTTTTCTTGAAAGATATGCTAAGTATGCAAATCCATATGATTTTTATAGTTTAAAATTTATAGCAATTGGTGGTGAAAAATTAACTGAATCAAATCGTTCAGTATGGATGACACGTTTTGGAGTTAGAATATTTGAAGGTTATGGTACCACAGAAACATCCCCAATAATATCTTTTAATAGTCCTATGAAAAATAAAGATTGGTCGGTCGGACGTGCTGTACCTGGTCTAAAATGTGAACTTGAACCTATTGAAAGTATTGATAATGGTGGTAAATTGGTAGTTAGTGGCGATAATGTAATGCTTGGATATTTAAAAGAAGATAATCCTGGTGTTATAGTACCACCTAAAGATGGTAAGTATGATACTGGGGATATAGTTGAAATAGATGAAGATGGTTATATAACGATTATAGGTAGAATTAAAAGATTTGCTAAAATTGCTGGTGAAATGGTTTCTATGGCAATGGTTGAAAGTGAAGTTAATAAGGTATGGAAAGGTTCTACTAATGCAATTATTGCGGAAAAAGATGATAAAAAAGGAGAAAAACTAGTCATAATAACAGATAGAAAAGAAGCAAAAATTATCGAAATTACTCAATTTTTCAAACATGAAGGTTTATCAGAAATATCTATACCAAGAATAGCTAGATATATGGAAAATATTCCTCTTCTTGGTAATGGTAAGATAAATTATGTTGAATTAGAGAGGATAATATTAAGTTAGAGTATTGTTTATTTAATTAATATTTTTATTATTATAAAAAATATTATCGTTCGATTTGTGATAATATATTTGGAGAAATGGCTGAGAGGCTGAAAGCACCTTCCTGCTAAGAAGGCATACTGGGTTAACTGGTATCGGGGGTTCGAATCCCCCTTTCTCCGCCAGGATTTCTAAAAGTATTGTAATATATTATTATAATTTTTTTACACATTATTATAAATAATATTTTTCCGTACTACATAGTATCGTAGAGTACATTAATACATAAAGTACTCGTATGGTATGAATAAATCTTGTAAAAATTCAAGACTATTTATAATAATATTTTAGAAAAATCTTCATATACAAAAGCTTACATTTCTTTT
>CALXRO010000013.1 GCA_944390875.1 uncultured Rickettsiales bacterium | reverse complement strand
GATCAAGTTAAACAAGTATCAGCTTTGACGATAGGATTAACTAAAAGAAGAAAATCTTTGCCTGAAAGATTAGTTTTTACTAACTTACAAATTAATCAAGAAAGAGAAAATAAACAACTTCAGTGTCTTTTAAAATTTAGAATACAATTCCATATTGAGTCAGAAATAACAAAATTAAAAACAGCAAGGCCTTTATTTTATCATTTTAATGATTCTAATTTAGATAGTTATCAAGTATTGTTAAAACAAAATGACAATCTTGGAAATCCAGTATTTATTTTGACTCCAACAATTGAAGAAGAAAATAGCAATTTCTTAAGAACCCCTTTTTTCTTTAAATGTTAGTTGACAAGCAAGAACAATTTATATATATAGTTCGTGCAACTCCAAATAGTGGCCAGTTATCACATTGGGTTCCAATTTTTCAAAGAAATGAAAGAGTATTGTATTTTGATCCTTTAGGCAGACCATTTTCTCTTAAAGGGAAAGAAAATATACCGTCCTTGGTGTTTAATAAATTTGTAAAGCCCAACACAATTTATAATAACTATGAATGTTATTTGGAAAAAAAAGGTAATCAGTCTCAATATAATAGTAGTTGTTGTGAAATGATTTCTATAAGAACAGCATGTGATGTTGTCAGAGCATATTTTTTTAATGTATCTAAAAATCCTATTGATGGAATTTTTGATATTTTTGATATAGATATACCTAATAAAGAGTTTAAATTAAAACAACAGCTAGTCCTAATAGGCAAAAGTTATTAAGAATCTTTCTGTTAAAAATACGATATCATCTAGAGATAACGACTTTTACGAAGAAAATAATGATGTTATTTGTAGGAAATTTAAAAATAGAAAATTCAGAAGTTAATTTTTTAGCAAAATAAATAGAGATTAAAGGTAATATAGAGTGTATATTTATGAAAATATAGAAGAAGTAGTATTTAATTTAAAAAATAAAGATTTGTTTTAAAATTAATTGATAAAAAACTAACTTTTAAAGATAAAAATTGAATCAAAAGATATGTAATATTAAAAAATTACAAACATTGGTATTTAAACAGTGCTGTTACTTAATAAAAAAAATACATATTAGTAGAATATCTTAAGAAAGAAATAATTAAGATGCCCATGGTGCCGCTAGCGGGACTTGAACCCACGACCTACACATTACCAATGTGTTGCTCTACCACTGAGCTATAACGGCAAAAATATAAATCAAATTTTACCTAATATTATTGAGGCATTTGTTCCGCCAAAACCAAAAGAATTAGATAAAACGTAATTTACTTTCTTTTCTTTGGAAAAATAAGGCACTAAGTCTAAACCTTTACAGTTTTCATCAATATTATCTAAGTTTAGTGTTGGTGGAATTTTGCCAGTCTCTATTACTTTTGCTGAAAAAATAGCTTCTACTGCTCCTGCTGCACCAAGTAAGTGACCTGTTGCAGATTTTGTAGATGACATACATAGATTATTATTTTTGCTAAAAATACTATTTACAGCTTTAAATTCAGCAACATCACCTAATTGGGTAGATGTACCATGTGCATTTATATAATCAATATTTTCAGGATTTAACTTTGCTTTACTTAATGCCTTAGATATTGCTTTTATTGCACCTTTTCCATTAGTTTCTGGCGTGGTTATATGAAATGCATCACCACTTGTTCCATAACCAACTACTTCACAGTATATTTTGGCTCCACGTTTTTTTGCATGCTCGTACTCTTCTAAAACTATAATACCAGCTCCTTCAGCTATTACAAAACCATCTCTATCTCGATCCCAAGGTCTGGAAGCTTTTTGAGGATTATTGTTAAAATTAGTTGATAACGCATGCATTGAAGAAAAGCCACCGACAGAAACTTCACATAATGGGGCTTCTGTACCACCAACTATCATTACATCAGCATCATCTCTTTTGATTATTTCCATACCTTCTCCGATAGAGTGAGTACCACTAGCACATGCTGTTGCAATTGATATATTTGGTCCAGAAAAACCATACTTTATTGAAATTTGTCCGGATACTAGGTTTGTTATACTTGCTGGTACAAAAAATGGGCTAACTTTTTTTATACCTTTGTTAAAAAAATCAATACTATTATTTTGTATTGTAGTTATACCGCCTACTCCTGAACCAACTAAAACACCAGTTCTTTCTAAATTATACTCATCTTTTGGTTTCCAATCAGCATCGCTCAATGCTTCCTCCGCAGCAACCATAGAATACCAAATAAACCTATCAGTTTTTCTTATATCTTTTTTTTCGTTCAGAAACGAACTTAGATAAACCTCTGTATCTTCTTGACTTTTATTATAAAAATCTATCTCTCCTGCAACTTTTGATACGCTATCAGGCATTCCCTCAGTGTTAAATCTGCTTATTTTCTTTATTCCACTAATAGAATTGATAACATTATCCCAACTTTCCTTACAAGACAGACCTACCGGAGTTATCATTCCAACCCCGGTTATAACTATTCTCCTACTCACGACCTAGTAAATAAATAAACTATTATAATTAATTTAGCTATTCTTCTCTATATATTCTATAGCTTTTTGAACAGTAGTAATCTTTTCTGCAGCATCATCAGGTATTTCTATACCAAATTCTTCTTCAAAAGCCATAACCAACTCGACTTGATCTAAACTGTCAGCTCCTAGGTCCTCTATAAAATTACTACTTTCTGTAACTTTAGATTCTTCAACACCTAGGTTATCTACTACTATTTTTTTAACTCTGTCAAAAACTGTACTCATAATAACTCAAATTAATTAATAAA
>CALXRO010000012.1 GCA_944390875.1 uncultured Rickettsiales bacterium | reverse complement strand
TATAGTGATATGGAGAGCATTATATATAATATAAACAATAAAAATAGAGTCTCTGATTCAGAAAAATTTACAAAATTATTAATAAAAAATTTTGATAAAAATAATGTAAACATGTTATATAGACCTCATAAATACGCACGATTCGCTGTGCTTTCGATTTCTGAATGTCCTTCAGTGCTGATAGAACTTGGTTTTTTATCTAACAGATTTGATGAAAAGCTTTTAAGATCTCGTGAATATAAATTTAAAATAAGCGAATCAATAGCAAGATCTGTAAATAGTTATTTTGGCTTATAATTATATTATGAATGTTACCAATTGTGATTAATTAATAATTATTAGATTCTAATTTTGTTTATTGTATATAAAATATGTACCATTCTTCTTTGCTGCTTCTATAGCTTTTAATCCATATTCTGCCATAATTCCTTCTTTTATTAAATTTTCAGCTCTAATTACATTAAATTTTGACCATTTACTTTTCTTCCTCCTTGGTGAAAAATATTGTTTTCTGCTTTCTTCATCAATTTTTTTGACTGTACTATCTATCCAACCAAAACATAAAGCTTCATCCCTAGCTTCAGAATATAATAAATTAAACTTTTTTGAAGATTTTTTGTAAAAAACTATCCAAATACCTTTAAGAGTATTATGATTTTCAAATAACCATTTTCTAAAATCTTCTCTGTTTTTAGGGCAAAAAACATCTTGTATCATATTAAATAAAATAGTTTGTAAATAAAAACCACCGATTCCCACTGGAACCGGTGTCTAATAATAAATAAAGGAAATATGTATTTATGTATACAGTTATTATATTATTGATTAGTATTTATTTGTCAAGTATCATAATTATATTTTTTTTATGTTTATAAAAGTTAATATTTACAAGGTTTTATAAATAATTTTGATTATAATAAACAATTTTCTGAAAAATACTAACATTATATTAAATTTGTAAAATACACTTTTTGCATGTTAAAATTAGATACCTTTCAAAAATTCAAATTGTATTTTATTAAACAAATAAAAATCATCTTTATTTAGCCATTCATTATTTTTATGATTATTGCCACCTAATGATTGATGTGATATTACATTAACACCTTTTTCAGCAAAATATCTCGAATCATTAGTTGCCGAAAGAGTTTTATATTTTATATTTACTCCATTTTTTTGAGATATTTGCCTATAAAATTTATGAAATTTGTCATTTACATTATTTTTAGTACATTTATTAAGCATTAATATTTTAAAATTTGTATTGCCAATCATACAATCATTTAAACTATCAACTATATCAATATTATCAAAATTCATATCAATTTCATCTTCAAAATCTTCACAATAAAAATCTTTGAATTTTTGTTTTATTTTTAATTTTGTATCCAATACATCAATTTTGTTACCAATTAATTTAATAGTTATAGCACCTAAATTAGTTTCAATAATTGATTCCAAATTACTACCACTATCACTATCTAAAATAATTTTTATATTCAATTTACCTTCGTTAGCCCAAATTTTAGCGCCATTTTCGCCTCCAATTTCCTCATCTGATGTAATTAAAATACCATATTTTAATGATTTATTAGTATTTATAATATTATTGAAATTAACCAAATTACTAACAACAAAGGATTTCATATCAAAAACACCGCGACCATATATTTTATCAATAGTTTCAATCATTTCATATTTATCGGACCTATAAACATCGATATGACATAAACTTAATACATCAAAATCTAGAGAATTATGAGTAGAGATTAAAAGTGATTTGTAGCCATTTTTATTTTTTTCAAAAAAATACGCATTTTTATCAACAATATTCATACACAATCCAATACACTTGTCAATGGCGTAAAAATTACCAGTAAAACTCGGAATGGATACAAGTTTCCTTATTAAGTCCATCATAGAAATTCTACAAAATTCAAAACCTTAATCTTATAAGCAATACCGAGATATATAAGGCCACTCACCAAGATTGATAAAAATAATTTTATAGATTCACTATATAATAGATATTTATTACAAATAATAAGACTTATAAACATAAATATTGAAATATAAATAATTTTTGCAAAAACTACATAAAATTTTGTTGTAAATTTTAACTTGTCAGATTTTAACAATAAATATAAAAGTATAACCAAATTAACGTAAGTTGAAATAACTGTTGACACAATTATACCTATAAAATTGAAATAATGTATAAATATTAAATTAAATATTATATTTGTTATTAATGATATAAATGAAGCAATCATCGGAGTTTTTGTATCTTTATTTGAATAAAAAATAGTCTGTAAAATTTTGGAAATTATAAAACCTGGTATAGCTAAAGAATAAAATTTTAGGCAGTTACTAACGTTTTGCGAAGCAAGTTGAGTGAATTTTCCTCTTTTAAAAAGTACAGAAATTATTGGATAAGAAAGTAAATTTAAACCTATAGCACATGGCAAACCAAGAAATAATGCAAATAATATTGAATTTTCTAAAATATCGTTAACATCTTTATTCTCAGCTTCTATTTTTTTTGACAAAAGTGGCATAATTGTTGTGCTAAGTGCTGTTCCTATTAATGATATAGGTAATTGCACCAATCTTTCGCTATAATATAGATATGAAACAGCGCTTGATATTTTAGAAGCCATTATAGAACCTATTAGCATATTTATTTGTACTATACCAGATCCTATTAGTCCAGATAAAAAATTCTTTAAGAAGTTTTTTGTATTTTCGTCAATTTTTGGATATATCGGATAAAGTGTGATTCCATTTTTAACAGTAAAAAACAATAACCAAGCAAACTGTAAAAATCCGCCTATTAGCACGGAAAATGACAATATAAATGCTATATTTTTATGTGTATATGTTGATAATACTGAAAATATCATGAAAACAACATTTAGTATAATTGGATGCACGGAAACAATAGCAAATTTACCGTATGAATTTAATATTCCTGACATAAAACTAACTAATGATATAAAAATAAGATAAGGAAACATAATTCTTGATAAAATTACTGTTAGATTAAATTTTTCATAATTACCAGAGAACCCTGAAGCTACTACATTGACAACTTGTGGCATAAATATTTCAATAACAAGAATTATAATAAGAAGAGAATATATTAATAATGAAAAAATATTTCTTGAAAAATTTACTATTTCATTTTTATTATTTTTTACTAATTGACTTGAAAATATTGGAACAAACGCAGCATTAAATGCACCTTCGGCAAATATATTTCTAAAAAAATTCGGTAGTTTAAAAGAAGTTAAAAATACGTCTGATAACATACCAGTGCCAAGATATTTTGCAAAAAAGATATCTCTGATAAATCCTGTAATTCTTGAAATTAAAGTACAAAAACCAACTACAAATGTAGATTTAAGAAAACTCATTAATTCTAATAAAACTTGATTTTATATTATTTTATGGTAGCTTATAGTGTATAAAAATCAACTAATTGGATGCTGTTTTTTTATTTTTTATTAATATTAATATTTATGAATTTTTCTGATTATTGTAATGGTAATAATGTAGTTCAAAATGACAATAAAACAAATACCACAGTTACAAAAACTCAACAAAATGTACAAAACGATAACTCAAACCCAGATTCAAACAATAATAAAAATAATGAAGGATCAGTTCCAAAAAATCAAAATGATGAACAAAATGATATAAACGATTTTAAGAAAAAATTATTTAATGAGGAAGAATTAAGAAAAGGAACAAATAATACTGTTGAAGATGATGATTTTGATGTTTTACTAGAGGATGAACCTGAACCAACAGAAGATGAACAAGAGAAAAAAGATAATAAGAAAGAAGAAGAAAAAGAAAAAAAGAAAGATAATAAAAAAGAAGAAGAAAAGAAGAAAAAAGACAATGAGGGGAAAAAAGATGATGATAACAAAAAAATTAAAAAAACTAAGGTAGATGAAAAAAAAGAAAATAAAGAAGTAATATCTGAAAATAATAAACAAAAAAATCTAGAAAATAGTGATACAGTTACGAAACAAGAGATAATAAATGATATTTACAAAATAACAGACACCGGAGTATCTGAGGATTTTCTTTTTTCTGAAGAATATAAAAACATCATAAATAATCAGACGAATATAAAAAAAGAAGGAGCAAATAGTGAATCTAATATACCGGTCCTCATGTTAGTTGAAAAAAATATTATTGATTTTAACACAACTGATATACCTGAAGAAATAATGACATTTAAAAGAAGTGAAGAAAATAGACATATACCAAGTATAATAACAACAGCAGATATACAAGATATTGCACGAAAAGCTATTATGGCAAATGATTTAGCAGTATTAAGAGGCGTAATTGAACAAGCTCAAAATCCGGATTTTATGCTAGACTCAAATAGGACAGCTTTTGTATTTTGTGTTGAACAATCAAGATATAATCTTGTTAAATATATGATATATGCTGGTGTTTCAATAAATAAACAAGATGCTGAAGGAAATACTCCTTTGCATATAGCAGTTAAAAATAAAGATTTTAAAATGGTACAAATGTTGTTAAATAGTGGCGCAGACATAAATATAAGCAATAAATTTGGTGATACCCCTCTTTTATACTCAATAAAAAATTCCGATGATAAAATATCAATCTATCTTGTAAAGTTTGGAGCAGATACTACAGTTAAAAACATAAATGGTGACACGGTCAATTCTTTATGTATAAAATATGGCAAAAGAGTAGTTCAGCAATATATTATGAGTTTAAAAAAATGATGAAGTAAAATGAGTTATGAAATTTTAAAAGAATCAATAGTAAGCAAACTAAATAAATTAAATATTAATCTAATAATTGTTTTTTGTGTATTATTTACAATAGGTATGTCTACACTATACTCCGCAAGTAGTGGAAACATTAAACCTTGGTTTATAAAACAAGCAATATATTTTTTTATATTCCTTCCTATAACAATATTGATAGCTTTGACAGATATAAACTTTTGGTTCAAAAATTCATATATAATATATTTTTTATCAATATTTCTATTATTATTGGTAGCTATTATAGGACATAAATCCATGGGTGCAACAAGATGGATTAACTTCGGTTTTATAAGAATACAACCTTCGGAATTTATGAAAATAGGATTAATATTAGCTTTAGCAAGATATTTTTTTCAATGTAGTCAAGAAGATATAAACAATAACAAAAAATTATTAATTCCTATTTTAATATTTATTATCCCATTTTTACTAATTCTAAAACAACCAAACTTAGGAACAGCGTTGATATTGGCTGCAATCACAATATCAATATTATTTTTTGTAGGAGTTGCTATAAAAAAATTTATTATATTTTTTATATTAATCTTACTGTCTATACCTTTTACTTGGAAGTTTATCTTGCATGACTATCAAAAACAAAGAATCATAACATTTATTAATCCAGACAGTGATCCTTTAAATAGTGGTTATAACATAATGCAGTCAAAAATAGCCATAGGCTCTGGCGGCATTTGGGGTAAAGGTTTTCTTAAGGGAACCCAAGGACAACTTGAGTTTTTACCAGAAAAACATACTGATTTTATATTTACTATATTATGTGAAGAATTTGGTTTTATTGGCAGCCTAACAGTTATATTATTGTTTTTAACAGTTTTTATTATGATGATTTATATAATAACTAAATGTAAGCATACATTTGGTAGAGTTATAGTTTCAGGAATTTTTATTAATCTTTTTTGCCATTTTTTTATCAATATAGGTATGATAACTGGAATATTACCAGTTGTTGGAACACCATTGCCTCTATTTTCATATGGTGGAAGTATAACTGCTACAACTTTAATATCTCTTGGTTTTGTTCTCAATGTTGATTTAAACAAGGAAACAGAAATAAGGATAACTATATGAAGAAAAAACTTTTTATAATAGCTGGTGAAAAATCAGGTGATTTATTGGGTTCAAAAATATTAGAAAAAATTGATAAAAGCAAATTTGATATTGAAGGTATAGGCGGAAAATTAATGGAAAAAACAGGTTTTAAAAGTAGATTTGACATGTACGAATTATCAGTTATGGGTATTTTTGAAGTTTTACCAAAAATATTCAAATTGATTAAAAGAATAAATGAAACAGCAAAATACATAATTAAAAGTAGACAAGATATAGTATTGACAATAGATTCACCAGATTTTTGTTTTAGAGTTGCAAAAAAAGTTAAAAAATTAGATAAAGACAATATCATAAAAAAAGTACATTTTATAGCACCAAGTGTTTGGGCATATAGAAAAAACAGAGCAAAAAAAATATCAAAAATCTATGATAGACTGTTTTGTATATTACCATTTGAACCACCATATTTTGAAAAGTATGGATTAAAAACAATTTTTGTTGGTCACCCTATTTTTGATTCTGATTCAATAGAATATAGTTTTAATAGGAAAAATATTGAATATAAGAGAAATTCAAAAATTATATCGATAACAGTTGGCAGCAGGATGAGTGAAGTAAAAAGACTTTTACCAATCATAATTAAATCAATAAAGTTATTAAATAAAAAATATGATTTTAGCTATAATTTTCTTGCTACTGAAGAGACATACAAGACAATACAGGAAAGCATAAAAGATAATAAACTTAGAAACGTAAAAATATTCACTAATCGTGAAGAAAAAAACACATCATTAGAAAATTCAATACTAGCAATAGCTAAATCCGGTACAAATACACTTGAAATAGCTGCTGCATCGGTGCCAATATTAGTCATATATAAATTTGGTAAATTAACAAACTTTATAATTAAAATATTGAGATTTTTTTCAGAAACAAAATATGCAAATATCATAAATATTATTTTAAAAAAAGAAGTTATTCCAGAATTAATACTTAGTGATTGTAAACCAAAAAATATATTTAAATGTACATCAAATATGATAGAAAACGAAAATTTGAGACTTGAACAAATAAAAACAAACAATAAAGTTTTAAAAAAACTTGGTTTTAAACTTAATAGTTCATCATCTGAAAAAATTGTTGAAGAAATATATAGGTTGTTAGATGTTTAAAATTTTAATAATTTTTGTAATTTATACAAATATTTGTTATTCAAAAGATAAAAATATCAAAAACAAAACTATAATAGAATCTGACAAAATAATTTTAAAAGATCGTAAGAAAATGATATTATTTTCTGGTAATGTTATATGTAGAAATGGCAATATAACGATAAAAGCTGATAATATGTCAGTTAAATATGATAAAAAATTAAATTCGGGCGAAAAAGTAAAAATAGAAGATATATATGCTAATGAAAATGTTAAACTAGACAACGGTAAAATGACAGTAACAGGAGATAAAGGTAACTACGATTTAACAAAAGAAATAATAACTATAGAAAAAAATGTTGTTATGAATAATGATAGTCTTGTTATGTTAGGAGAAAAACTTACTTATAATATAAAGACTGATGATGCAAAAATGGATGGTATAAAAAATCAAAATAAATTAGATAAAAGAGTAATAATTATTTTAGATGATATAAACAAACTTAAGGATGAATACAATGATAGAAAATAGGATAATAGATGTTAAAAATTTGAAAAAGACATATGGTAATAAAACAGTAGTTGAAGATGTAAGTTTAACACTAAAACAAGGAGAAGTAGTTGGTTTATTAGGACCAAATGGCGCTGGTAAAACCACAACATTTTACATGATAGTTGGATTAGTAAAAGTTACTGACGGTAAAATATATTTAGATGGACATGATATTACATATATGCCTATGTATAAAAGAGCAAGAGCTGGAATAGGTTATTTACCACAAGAAACTTCAATATTTAGGGGTATGAATGTTGTGGATAATATATATTCAATACTTGAAATATCCGAGAAAAATAAATATAAAAGACTAAAAAAACTTGAAGAATTACTTAATGAATTTTCAATAACTCATATAAAAAAATCATCAGCTTCATCTTTATCCGGTGGTGAAAGAAGAAGAGTTGAAATAGCTAGAGCGCTCGCAACAAATCCATCTTTTATATTACTTGATGAACCATTTGCAGGAATAGATCCAATAGCTGTAAACGATATAATTAATATAATCTTGAAACTTAAAAATATGGGGATAGGAATATTAATAACTGATCATAATGTTAGAGAGACATTATCAGTTGTTGATAGGGCTTATATAGTACACGATGGTAAAATTTTAGCGTTTGGTGATAGGGATAAAATAATAAATAATGAAAAAGTAAAAAAATTTTATTTAGGTGATAATTTTTCAATTTAATGGTTTTAAAATAGTATAAAAATCACAAAATAGCTAAATTTCAGCATAATTTACAGTTATTTATATTTATTTTAAATATGTAATAATAAAAAAATTCAATTTAATTAACATCTTGACAATGCTAACTGGAGCTTTTATTATTCTAGTGTGTAAGTTGTTATTATTTATCATTTCATAATGACTCCACATGGTATATTTTTTATTGAGAAAATATATTAATTAATTTTTTCCTTTATTTATTATTAGAGAGACACTGGAAACAGTGTCTTTTTTGTTAATTACTTTTTATTGTTCTGTATTTTCACTATCATTATTTTTTCTAAAGAAACGTTCAACATCTTCAGCAAAATCAAATGGTCCTAAAAATAAAAATTTAAAATTATTTCTATATAAAATATCTGATAACGCAAATAATGGTCTCAAATACCACTTCTCACATAATTCACTTTCAACATATCTCCTAACGCATTTATTAACATTTGAAATACCATTAAAATCAGACATGCTATTCTTGTTTATAGAAAATTCTACAAATGGACCTTCTTCCGATCTAAGATCTACAGATCTTTTTAAATATGCAGTAATTTTATTACCAGTAGGTACATGATCAACAAAATCATACTCATAAGACACTAAAGAATAAGTAAATTTATTATAGAATCTAGAATATTGTATATATGCGTATTTTCTATCTATAATTTCACAGTCTTTAATATTTTCTTCATTTTCGCCGACTATAAATTTAGAATAAGGCACATGTATAAAAACTGAAACATTATTAGATTTATCTCTTAATGCCAAAATCGGAAATTCTACCTTATTTCCACCGAGATAATAACTAGTATAAGAATAAGTCCAATTATTGCTTGCATAACTGGAATATTTAAATTTTATAAAAAAACCAAATAATAAAAAAACTGAAAAAAATATTTTTTTCATTGTGCCTCCTTAAATTAATATTAGTCAGTTGATTTATTATAATAAACTTTATTAAAAATATCAAGATAAAAGCTTAAATAAATTTGTATTTATTGACATAAAACCTAAAATAAATATATTTATTTTGTTTATATAATTAAATTATGCAAGAAATCTTAGAAAACTTAAATAAAGAGCAATTAGAAGCTGTTTTATATAATGATGGTCCACTACTTCTATTAGCTGGAGCGGGAACTGGTAAAACCCGTGTTTTGACTTCAAAAATTGCATATATAATAAAAAACCATATGGCATTGTCATCAGAAATATTAGCTGTGACATTCACAAATAAAGCAGCAAATGAAATGAAAGATAGGGTTGCAAAAATGACAAATTTAGATGTAAATAATATGTGGATAAATACTTTTCATTCAATCGCAGCTAGAATATTAAGAGTTCATGGTGATTTTATAAATATTGAAAAAAATTTTATAATAATAGATCAAGATGAACAAATTACTTTGATAAAACAAATAATGAAAGAAATTGGTATTGATATAAAAGAACATAATCCAAAACATTATGTTGAAATAATAAGTAAAAAGAAAGATGGCACATATAAGAACAAAAACAATTATGAACCATATATGTTAGATGAAGTTTTTATAAAATATCAAGATAAATTAAGACAAATGAAA
>CALXRO010000011.1 GCA_944390875.1 uncultured Rickettsiales bacterium | reverse complement strand
GGTTATAGTGTTTCTTTACAAGAAAAAAAACAAAAGGAAACACAAAAATACATAAGAGATTTGATATACGGTGAGATACCATTTGAATTACTTTATGCTTTATTTGTTTTTGAGCCTATAAAGGACGTTATGAATTCTAATGGAATATTTTATGATATAGGTTCTGGAATAGGTAATACTGTAATTGGTAGTTATTTAATTGGTAATTTTAAAAGATGTATTGGAATAGAAATATTAGATAGTTTATACAAAATATCTGAAATTGTTAAAAAAAGAACAATAGATATTTATCCAAAAAATACTTGTGAAATTCAATTTAAGCATGGAAATATGTTAAATTTTAATTTTTCTGATGGCGATGTTTTATTATTTTGCTGTCCAAACAAGGATGATAATATAAGAATGGAAATGGAAAATAAATTTTTAGATCTTAAAAATGGAGCTATTATAATATCTTTAATACACTCTTTTAATAATAAAAATGATTTTCATCTTATAACATCAAGGATGGTTAGAAGTACATGGGGAGAAACACCAATGTATATATATAAAAGGGTTTAGTTTAAAATTAGACTATTTTAATTTATTTTTCCTTAAAAATTTTTCCGTTTCTTCTTTTAAAAATTCAACTCTTACTTTTGCTATGCCATTTTCCTTAAAACCAAGAACTTCTGCAGCTTTTTTAGACACATCTATTAATCTATCATTAACAAATGGGCCTCTATCGTTAATAATCAATTTTGCAGTTTCACCATTTTCCAAATTTGTAACTTTCACAATAGACGGTAATGGCAAAGTTTTATGAGCTCCTGTCATAGAATTCATATCAAAAATATCACCATTTGCAGTCATTTTTTTATGAAAATCTTTACCGTACCATGAAGCCAAGCCCACTTCTTTATAACTCGTAACTTCTTCTGGAATATATAATTTACCATTAACTTTATATGGCAAACCAACTTTGTATTTACCTTTGTATTTTTTTTTACTATAATCGCTATTTTCTGAATACCATTTACTTGTATAATTCTTTTTACTATATCTATTATTTGTTTCAATTAGACCAGTACAAGAAACATTAAAAAATAGAAATAAGACTAATAAATAAACTTTGGCATTATTAATATCAATTTGCATTATATACTAATCTAAATAATCAATAATAACAGATTTAGGGTATTTTGCCTTTATTAAATCACTGTATGTATTTGCTCCAAAATCATAACCTATATGTTTGTACAACGCATATATAGCATATAAGGTATTTGGTGTATATTTATTTTCAGGATAATTGAATAAAATTTCTCTACAATGGTTTAAAGCTCCTATAAAATTTCCTTGACTTATATAAAATTTAACTATATTAAATTCTTTTTTTGCTAAACTTTCAAGAACAATGTCAAATTTTTGCCTTAAATCTTCAACATACATACTATCAGGAAACTTATTTATAGCTATATTTATCGTTTTATATAAATCTTTAGTTAAATCAAGATCTTTTTTTGCAGATCTAAATTTTTCATATTTATTAAGTGCTTCTAAATAATAAATATAATCTAAATAATCAAAACTCGTCTTCTTTATATAGTTAATTACTGACAAAGAACTATCATATTCTCCTGCATAATAATATGAATATGCAGCCATAATTATACTTTTACTAGAATATTTTGAAAAAGGATTTTCAGCCTCAACTCGTTCAAAATCTTCTGCTGCAGCTTCGGGACTATTATTTTTAAGTTTTTTCATGGCTCTTTCATATAATTTATCTGGAGGTATAATTTCAATTTCTTTCTTTTTACTAGCACATGAAACCAAAACAAAAAGTAATACAGTATAAGTAAGTATTTTCATATAAGGTTAATTAAAGTTGACTATATACTAATATAATTGTATTTTCTTTTCAAGTTATAAATAACTTTATGGAAAAACTAATAAATAATTTTTATTTATACATAAGTGAAGAAAAGTCATATTCAGAAAATACAATCATATCTTATAGAAATGATATAGATAATTTTATGTATTTTTTGAAAAATGTTTTAAATAAAGATATACAAAATAAAAAAACGTTTGAAAATTTAGAATATAAAGACATTAGATCATGGCTAGGCTATAGAAATATGTCGGGAATAACAAACAGGAGTAATGCTAGAGCTTTATCTTCTATAAAAAGTTTATTCAAATTTTTAGAACGTAGATTTTTGTTAAAAAATGAAATAATACAAAAGATAAAAGGTCCAAAATTTAGTAAAAACTTACCAGGAGTTCTAAGTCAAAATAATTTTAAAAAAATGCTTCAATATATAGATAGTTATGAAAAAGAAACATGGTGCATTAAAAGAGACATTGCATTATTTGTCTTAATATATGCTTGTGGTCTTAGAATTAATGAAGCTTTAAATTTAAGAAAAAAAGATTTTATTGAAAAAGATAAGATAAAAATAATAGGAAAAGGAAAAAAAGAAAGGATAATATTGATACTACCTATCGCAATGAATCTTGTAAATGACTATCTAAAATTATGTCCTTACAATAGCAATGATATAATATTTTTTGGTAAAAGAGGGAAAAGATATCAAGCTAGTACATTTGAAAAATTAGTTAGAGATATAAGAATATTACTTGATCTACCATCAAATATAACTCCACATTCATTACGACATTCATTTGCAACAGAACTGTTATCAAACGGTGCAGATTTAAGAAGTATACAGGAACTTTTGGGACATAGCAGTCTTAGTACAACACAAATATATACTCATGTTAGTAATAAAGAAATAATTGATGCTTATTCAAAATCTCATCCCATGGGAGATTTGAATGAATCTTTGTTGTAATTTGAACCTCTAAGAATATTTTACTGTTATTTTTAATATAACTTACTATATACTATACTTACTATTATCACGAACTATAATTCACTCTATATATAAAACTTACCTCAAGTAGCTATACTTGAACCAAATTGAATTATCTTTTCATTATGTTGCAATAGTTTACTATCTATTGTTTTTGCAGTAAATTTTTCCATTTCTTCATAAATATTTCTCCCTTTTCTTTTTAATTGAATTGGTATATTTTGTTCTAATAAATCACCAAAGCCGCTTTTTTCTATTTTTGATATAATATCGTTCATATAGTTTTTATTAACTATTTTGTTTATTTTTATTTCTTGTATATCCCTGAAAATTGAAGAGTCTTTTGTTTTTATAAAAATACTGTTATCATCAACATAAATATTATATTTTTCGTTCTTTGTATAGGAGAGCCTATCCATTTTTTTTAATTTTTTATTATCATTTACTCTTAAATCACGATATATAGTCTCATAACAACTTTTTGGCCTTTGAGACATGGCTGTAGTTATATTTGTAACATTATATTCATTTTTAAAAGAAATTTTTATGTTTTTTAATTCTTCTTTTTTATTTTTTAATAAATTTTCTGAAACAGAATTATCTCCTTTAGCTAATTTTATTTTTATTGTTTCTATTTCTTGTTTTTTCTCCAAAATATCCAATTTTTTCTTTAAGAAAACATATTCATTTTCATTTTTAAAAAGATTTTCAAACATCCTATTAGTAATTAATTGATAATTTTTAATTAGACATTCTTTAATATTAGAGCTAGTTTTATTATAGTACAGCGGATCACGCTCCACCGGAGAATCTTCTTTTCCGGAATAATGATAATTAAAATAACATTCCTCTAATTTTTTTACATCGCCAGTTCTTTTTATATTATTTAACATTAAAGTATATTTGTTTAAATCTTCATAAGTATTAATATCTATCCTTAAAAGCCAATCAACTTTATAATCTAAAATAGACAATTTTTCATTTAAAATATCAATTTT
>CALXRO010000010.1 GCA_944390875.1 uncultured Rickettsiales bacterium | reverse complement strand
TATTTTTTTAATGTCAATAGAAAATATATATTATTATTTTAATAATATTAATAATTTAAATATTTGTTTTTCTAGATATAGCTGGCATCTCTATATTGTTATAATACATATTATTATAATTTGGAACTCTATAACAAATTATATCACCCGTATATTTCCCTACTAATAATTATACTTATATAATATCAATAATTAATATATGATAGTTTAAAAAATTATATTCTATAACTTATTAAATAATAGTTAAAAAACTAATTAATGAACTTCTCCCCAATTTTTACCTACTTTTACATCAACTAGAAGTGGAATATCAAATTTAACAACATTCTCCATAATATTTTTAACTATTACTTTTACTTTACCTATTTGTTCATCAAGAACCTCAATTAATAATTCATCATGAACCTGCAAAATTATTTTTGCATCAAAATCATTAATAGCTTTATGTACATCATTCATTGCCATTTTTATTATATCTGCACCAGTACCTTGTATTGGCGCATTTATAGCTAATCTTTCTAAAAATGATTTTTGTGGCTCCCTTGCTGAGGCTAGATCAATATAACACTTTCTACCATACATAGTCTCAACATAGCCATTATTTTTTGCCAAAATTTTAATATTATCCATATAATTTTTTATTTCAGGATACATTAAAAAATAGTCATCCATATACCTCTTTGCTTCCAAATTTGACATATCCAATCTTCTTGCCAATCCAAACGATGTAGTTCCATAAACTATACTAAAATTTATTGCTTTTGCCATTCTTCTCATCTCTGGTGTAACTTCGTTTGTTTTGAAAATCTTTTTTGCTGTCTCTGAATGTATATCTAAGTTATTCTTAAAATTTTCTTTCAACTGTTTAACATTTGCATATTGTGCTAAAATTCTCAACTCTATTTGTGAATAATCTGCATCTATTAGACTATAGCCATTTTTAGCAATAAATGTTCTTCTTATTTTTTCGCCATCTTCAGTTCTTATTGGAATATTCTGTAAATTTGGATTATTTGAACTTAATCTTCCAGTTATAACAAAAGTATTTGAATAATTTGTATGAACTCTATTATTTTTATCTATTAATTTTGGCAACACATCAGTATAAGTACTTTTAAGTTTGCTATAATGCCTATATTCAAGTATATCACCTGCAATTTCAAAACCACTTTTATATAATTCTTCTAACACATCAATATCAGTTGAATAATATCCAGACTTTTTAGATTTTTTACCCATAGGTAAATTCATTTTTTCAAAAAGCATTTCCCCAATTTGCTTTGGCGAATTTAAATTAAAAGTACTACCGACAACTTTGTAAATTTTACTCTCAATAATGTTTAACTTATTATTAAAATAATCACTTAATCTATCAAGTTCTGATATATCTATTCCAATACCTTCATTTTCCATGTCAGCTAACACTTCAATTAATGGTTTTTCAATATCTACGTATAGTTTTTTTAACTTATCATCATTATTAATTCTATCACCTACCAATTTATAAGATCGCTCAAAACATTCTATTATAACGCAGTAAAAATCAAAATCATTATTATTAACTAAAGAACTTAAGTTTTTTCCTTTTTCATATTGCTCAATTATTGATAATATTCTATCAATATTATCAACTTTTGATTCTATATTATTAATGATATATTTTGTTATTATATTATATAAATTTTGTGTGAATTTACCATTATCTAATACGTATGATATCAAACCAATATCATCGTAGTTGATGAAATTTATATTAAATTTAATCAATAAACGTATCTGCTTCTTTAAATCATATGTTATTTTTTTTATTCTATTATCACTAAAAAATATTGATAACTCATTAAAAACATCATTTTCTAATAAATAATTGTTCGGCGAATTACTTATAAAAAAATCAGATAATTTTTCGTCATCATTATTTAGAGATATATGATAAACATATTTCTTATTTTCATCACTAAGTATTATATTTTTTATATTTTTATAGTCATTTATATTATCAGTCAAGATACAAAAAAATGTTTCAGAATTATATTTTAATATTTCAGAAATTGCATTTTTCAGAGAATTAATATCTGTTATTTTTTTATATTCATAATTCTTACTAATTTTTTTACCAGAAAATAAACCATCATTAATAAATTTTTTTTCAATCTCTCTCGCAATACTATTAAATTCCATTCTATAAAGAAAATCCCTAAATTTTATCGGATTAAAATTTTTAAATTGTAAATCATCAATAGATATATTTAGGTCTATATCATCAACGAGAGTTACAAGTTCTTTTGATAACAAAAGATTGCCAATATTGTTTTTTATTAAATTTTTTCTTTTTTCTTGTTTTATTTTATCCAAATTTTCTATAATTTCGTTAACAGAGCCATATTCATTAACCAATTCCGCTGCAGTTTTAACACCTATACCAGCCACACCTGGCACATTATCGGAAGTATCACCCATTAATGCTAATACATCTAATAATTTACTTGGTTCTACGCCCCATTTATCTTTAACTTCAGTAATCGTTATTTTTTTTAATTCTTTTGTGTCATATAAAAATATCCTATCATCCACTAATTGCATTAAATCCTTATCTGAAGATATTATCCACGTTTCAAAACCTTCTTTTTCTGCTTGTTTTGCTAGAGTTGCTATAATATCATCTGCTTCATAGCCTTCCTTTTCAATAGTTGCTATATTTAGTGATTCTGTTACTTCCCTAATCAAAGGAAATTGAGGAATCATATCATTTGGAATATCTGGCCTATTAGCTTTATATTCAGGATATTTTTCATGTCTGAATGTTTTTCCTCCAGTATCAAAAACAACCCCTATATGTGTAGAGTTCATATCCACTATCACATTCATGAGCATCCTTGTAAAACCGTAAACCCCGTTTACAGCCATACCATCGCTTCTTCTTTTTATATTTCTAATTGCAAAATATGCTCTAAAGAAAAAACCATAACCATCAATAAGAACTAATTTTTTATCTGACATAATTTATGTAAATATCATAAAAAATGGAGGAATTCTGTTGACAGGCTCCTCCCAACCCCGCTACAACAGCACATCACAATTAAGTGAAAATATTTCTATTGAAATATAATCCGAAGATTAGGCAGCCATTGCAACATTAGCAAAATTATCATTTGCATTTAATTTTTTGAACTATTTTCGCATCGCGACAGCAGTATCTTGCTGGATAAAATATGTATTTTTCAATGAGTGTCAAAGCTAAGTCACCCCCATAAAAAATCCTGGTGGAGGTGTCGGGTACCGCCCCCGAGTCCAAAACATCTATTATATACAAAGTTTATTATCGTAGCCTTTCGGCATCTTTATTATATCATAAAAAATATTAAATGCAAATGGTTTTTTATTATTAATTATGACAAATAATAAAATAATTTAGTATTTATCTAAAATCATAATATCCAGGAATTAATATATTTTAATATAACAACTATATATATTCTAGTAATTTAAATCTGCAAAACATATCCTTTTTAGGAAATATTTAGTAAATATTTAGTAAATATTAAATTAATTTTAATTTTCTAATAAGTAAGTAATATAAGTAAAAAATCAACACAATCTCAAAAAGAACGTCCATGATCAGTACTAGTTGTTTTTTTACTTAATCTTGTTGGACTAAAATGACTACTTCTAACATAAGGATTGAATTTTAATCTAAATTTTAGATTTTTCAAAGTGGAATTATGTTCAACACTAACTACACTTCCCTGTTCACTAGTAGGAGTTTTATTTAGTAAATAAGCTCTCTTTTTACCCAATTTAGGTTGTTGTTCCATATATTATTTGGCTGCTAATGAAACACTTCTTTCTTCTTTAGGATAATCCTCTTTTTTAGGTTTCTTATTATTTAATTCGTTTCTAATATTTATAGGAATATCTTTATCTAATATTCTTTCATAATCATTCTTAATGTCATTATGAATAGAACTTGCAAATTTAAAAGATTTATTTCTTAAATCTTTTATATTTTCATAATTTCCACTTGATATTTTTTGATAAGCACGTCTTGCATAATCTGAACATTTTGGACCAACTTGTATACTTTTAGGGTATAGAGAGTATGCTTCAATATTACCTGTATCAATAAGTTGATTTAATTGGGAACTTATTTCTATAATACCATTGTCATGCCTTGGGTTCTCATGAATAGTATCAATAATCGCTCTAGAACTATCAATTATAGTACAATCATTTTGAGTTAATTTTATTGGATTACCTTTACTATCTTTTAGAAGTTCACCATTATTATCGAATTTATCTGTATTAACAGCTATACAAATTGTATGACCATTATCGTTAGTACCAGTACTACTATATCTGCATGATACTAATACGGTAGCTATTCTTCTCCCTTTCTGTTTTGCTTCCTTAACAGCATTAGAGATATCTT
>CALXRO010000009.1 GCA_944390875.1 uncultured Rickettsiales bacterium | reverse complement strand
TGTGCTACAAGATACGGTAATGTCATGGCTAGTCGTGGTTCAGTTATTCCTTTATTTGTAAAACAGTGCAAAGAAAATATTCCAATAACAATTACTGATCCACAAATGACTAGATTTTTAATGAGTTTAGATGAAAGTGTTAATTTAGTTTTATTTGCATTTCAGAATGCTCGTAATGGGGATTGTTTTGTCCAAAAAGCTCCTGCATCTACAATAATAGATCTTGCTATCGCTATTAAGAGCATATTTAATTCAAAAAATGAGATAAAAATAATTGGTTCACGTCATGGTGAAAAATTACATGAAACACTAATAAACAAAGAAGAAATGGTAAAAGCTGAAGAGATTGATAATTTCTATCGTATTCCAGCTGATATGCGTGACTTAAATTATAGTGAATATAAGTCTTCTTTAAATAAAGAAATTAATATTGTTAAAGAATATACTTCTGAAAACACACAACGACTTAGTGTTGATGAAATTATAGAAAAATTATTAAAACTTGATTATATACAAACAGAATTGAAAACAAAAGAATTTATAGGAGTATTAAGATGAGAATAGCAGTGCTTGGCATCAGTGGAATGCTTGGTAGTAAAATGTTTGATATTTGTCAGAAATATGGTTTGGAAACTATTGGTATTAATCATTCTGAATTAGATGCTGAAAATCCTGATTTTTCAGTAATTAAACATTGTGAATATGTTATTAATTGTATTGGGATAATTAAACCATATATAAATAGTGATAATTTATCAGATATTATCAAAGCAATAAAAGTTAATAGTTTATTTCCTTATAAGTTAGCACAAACAAACAAAAAAATAATACAAATAGCAACAGATTGTGTTTGGAATGGAATGCGTGGCAAATATTTAGAAACAGATCCTCATGATGCAGAAGATATCTATGGTAAAACAAAAAGTTTAGGTGAAGTTTATTCTCACAATTTTTTGAATCTTCGTTGTTCTATAATAGGTCCAGAGAAAAAAGGATATTTATCTTTATTGGAATGGTTTTTACATCAACCTAAAAATGCAGAAATTAAAGGTTATAAAAACCATTTTTGGAATGGTTTAACAACGGAAGCTTTTTCAAAAATATGTGTTGGAATTATAAAAAATAATTCTTGGTTTCCTGGTTTGGTTCACATTGTTCCAGCTGATACCATTTCAAAGTCTGAAATGTTGCATATATTTGCAAAACATTTTAATCGTGAAGATATAAAGATTAATGATATTAACACAGATAAAACAGTTGACAGAACAATAGCTACTAATAATCCATTAAGAAATGCAAAATTATGGCACGATGCTGGTTATAATCAGATACCAAGTATAAAACAAATGATAGAAGATATTAATTAGTTTATTTTGTTTATGTATTTATAAATAGACTAAATTAAATAAAAAAACTAAAACACATAAAATTCTCCTAGTTCAAAGATTGTATAAAAGTAGTTTTAATATTTTGTAAGGAACAAAATTAATATAAATAAAATATTTATTATTATTTAAATTTAGTTTAAAAATGTTATTGAACTTTATATAATATTTTTTATACTACTTAATAGTATCGCGGAGTAGAGCAGTTAGGTAGCTTGCCAGGCTCATAACCTGGAGGTCGTAGGTTCAAATCCTACCTCCGCAACCAATATGTATAACAATACTTATATATCTTATTTTTAAAATAAGAATATAGTTTGTGAATATTTAAATTTTCATTTTTTAATAAATTAATCCAACAATCAAAATTTATTTGATGTATTAATATTTTTACTAAAATCTTTACTATATTTCAAATATATCTTATCTTTATTTCTCATATCAATTTCTTTTAGATTAGACATAATTCCATCAATTTTAATAATATTATCCAGAATATTCAAAGTATCAAGCATATATTCATCGTATTCTGGCATTTTCACTATAATATTATTTGTAAAAACAATATTCCATCTTCTATTTCCAATTCTAGTAATTGAATTTATATTTTTTGTAATTTCACTATGAATAGACATTATATTAAACAAATTGTTCATTTCATAATCTTTTATATTATCACCTGTTATTTTTAGTAAATATCCAAACATTGATATATCATTTTGATTTGTTTCTATTATAATCCCAGATTCATCAACAAGTTTATAATTCTTATTGTCATTAGTTAATAAAGCAAACGGGTTATATTCATTAATATTAATAATTGTCGTATTTGGTAATTTTACAACTATTTTTAAATCCTTAATCCATGGATCTTTTATTATAGAGTTTCTTAAAATTTTTAGAGTTTTCTCTTTATTTGAACAATATTCATTTATATTATTTTGAACATATTTATAATCTGAATATTTTAAACCATTTATAATTATATTTTTACATGTTTGTTTTTTAATTGAATATAATATTTTTGATATTCTGTTATCATTATTTCTAGTAAATACACTAAATCTTTCTTGTTCAAATAAATAAAAAAAATAAAACAAAAGAGCTATTATAAGCAAACTAGATAATTTTCTTGACAAAAACCTAATGTTATATAAGTGGGTATAATGCTTAAATTTATCGTATATTAACACAACCAAATATATATTAACTATTATTCAATTGTACCAACAAATTATTAAATTCTGGTATCTCTTTTTCAGCTTTATCGTTAGCTATATTTATAGCATAAATACACAAATCTTCAAAAGAAACATTATTTCTATCAGCCAAATCTTTTATTTTTTTGATTGAATCCATAATTTCTTGTGGAACATGACCACCTTTTACTTCAGTTAACCATTTTGATTGAAACTCTATTGGATGCTTTCCGTTATTTGGATCTCCGATAAAAAAATCAAAAGGAGCAACATTTCCACTATCAAAAGAACAAGGTACAGAGAACTTTTTAACCATGTAATTTAATTTAGTTTTACTTTATAATAAAAAATTTAATCTAAAGTTCAACAATATTAATATAACTATATTTTAAAAAATGAAATATTTTTTAAAAAGATAATGTCGTTTCAGCTATTTCGTATAAATCTCTTATAGATATTTGTTAATTTTTAAATAAAGAACCATCTAATAAGATAGTCCTTTGTAATATTGAATTATATTTATTCTTTTCGAATAAATTCAGATAATTGCTGAAAATGTGCCAATATAGCATCTCTATATTGTTTTAAATCTTCTAATGGATCAACCATTATTTCTTTTTCTTCATCATCAAATTTGCCTGTACTAATATTTTTATTTAAAGCTAAAACATGTCTATTTTTTTGAGCAAAATTCTGAATTTCAGTAAAAGCTTTATTAAATATGGGTTCTAATTCATTTAATCTATTTAATGCTAAAAGACCAAAAGACTTTTTTTGACTATTAAATCTCATCATATAATCTTCGTAGTTCGGATCTTCTGGATTTAGATTAGGTTTAAAAATTCCTTTTAATAAAATATCAGGATATCTTGTAAAAGTATTTGCCTCTAAAAAACTCTTAACTATATCAAAATACACATACATATTTTTTTTCATTATTTGTCTTGCTTTTTCTACTGTTTCACCTTCATTTGAACTTAAATATAATCTATTCATGTCTAAAATTTTAGATTCAATAGGCCTCATAAAATCAACGACTTTAACAGAATTTCCTTCTGTTGGATTTAACACAAAACCAATATTTTCTGCATTTAGATCACTTAGCAACATACTTCTTGCTATAAGATCAAATATTGTTAGTTCTAAGATAATACTTTCATAATTTTGCCCAGTTGCCACAAATTTATCTTGCATTACTGTACTACTAAGTTGTGTAAATTCAGTTTTAAATTTTTGAAACATTGCAGGATTTTTCCTTTCAAAACTTTTAAATGTTATAAAATCATCTACTTCTTCCGTAGCAATGTATAAACCACCTACTAAATTTTCGTTTAAAATAAAATAAGTTTTTGGTCCAAATCCAGTATATTCTAAGACTTTATATGTAAAAAGCTCCTTTAGATCAACAGAACGAACAGATCTAATGGTGTCAGCTCTTATGCTAGTACTATCGCTAGAAGCGCCAGATAATTGATTGCCTGTTAAAGTTTGACCTATTCCAGTATATGGATAATTTTGATGTGCTTTTATAAAAAACTTTTTTTTACCTGGTAATTCAGCTATTGTTCCAAATTGAGCTCCATTTTCCTTAGGTGAAAAACTAATAATACTTTGCTTAAGGTTATCATCGATATATTTTTTAATAGTTAACTCTAATCCTGTATTCAATCCATACACAGCACGACCAATACCACGAATAATATGAGATCCTTCATAACCACAGTCTACATAAAAATTTGAAAGAAAACTTATTGCTGTAAAATCAGCATTTCCAGATATAGGTTCAATTAGAGTAACAACTTTTTGTTTAATAGAGTTTTCTAATTTTGCTTTATCTGGTAATGACCTTCTTTTTTGTAAAGATATTTCTTTTAAAGTTAAAAAATAAGTATCTAAAATAATATCTGCTGTTTTTATATTGCCAACATTTACTGGACT
>CALXRO010000008.1 GCA_944390875.1 uncultured Rickettsiales bacterium | reverse complement strand
GAGTATTTTGGTTCATGTGGTGGTTGTGATCTACAATATATGAGTGATGATTATTATTATGAAAAAAAATTGGAAATTTTATTAAAAAAATTTATTGAAATTTGTGATAATTTGCCAAAAATAACATTATTTAAAGTTGGTAAATCAAAAAGAAGAAGAGTAAGTTTAAAATATTCTAATGGTATTTTTGGTTTTTACAAAAAGGGCAGTAATCATATAATTGAAATAGAAAAGTGTATAAATGTTGTTGAAGAAATAAATAATTTGTTATTAGAACTAAGAGTATTAAAATATATAAAGAACTTAAAATCACTAGATATATCCAAAGTAGAAAATGGTTTAGTTTTAAATTTTATTTTTTCATCTAAACCAAAAAAAGAAGATTTAATTAAAATTAATAACTTATCAAACTTAAGTTATATTACTCAAATTTCATATCAAGAATATGAAGCAGCGAAAGTAAAAATTTTGGTTAAGAATAAAGAACCAGTTATAAAATTAGGTAATTATTTAATAGAATTACCTTCTAAATTTTTTATGCAAGCGACAGATATTAGTCAGAATTTTATGATAAATACTATAATAGATGAGTTAAAATCTTATAATAATGTTTTAGATCTATATTCAGGAATAGGAACTTACTCGTTTCCTCTTAGTGATTTTTGTAATGTCTATGCTTATGAAAATGTTTATGATATGGTTAAAAAAATGATTATAAATATAGACAAATTTGGAGTAAAGAATTTAAAAACTAAGCTTAGAGATTTAAACAAAAAACCATTAGATGTTAATGATATTAAAAATTTTGATGCTGTAATTTTGAATCCTCCAAGAGTGGGAGCAGAAAAACAATGTAAGATTATTCAAAAAATAAAATTTAAAAAAATTATCTATGTATCTTGTAATCTTGATTCATTGATTATTGATATGAGCTATTTGTTAAAGAATTATAAATTAAAAAAACTATTTTTAGTTGACCAATTCTACTGGTCTAAGCATATTGAATGTATTTGTGTGTTGGAATAGTTATAAATTATATGGCGGATGAGGAGGGATTTGAACCCCCGAAAGACTTGCATCTTTGCCGGTTTTCAAGACCGGTGCATTCAACCGCTCTGCCACTCATCCAAATGCTATTAAATAATAATAACTACACCATATAAAATCAATAACATTTTATATATTAATGGAATTATTAGACTGTTTAAACATAATAATTTATTTGACTTTTTAATAAGAAAAACTATTATTCTAGAAAAAAATAAAGCTATTATGTCAAATGAATCAGAAATATATTTAATAAAAACAAAAGATGGCGAGAGTTTTGAATACAATAATAAAAAGAGCTTCTGTAAAGCTTTTAAAAAATTAAGTAGAAAAAAAGTATTACAAACGAATATTAAATATGCTAATGGTTCTGAAAGTCCTCTATATTTAATACGAAACAAAGCAGTTTTCAATGATAATAATGGTGAAACATTATGTTTTGATATTAGAAATGGAAAAATCTTTAAGAAAAATAAGTATAATATAATAAAAGATGAAAATGGCAACGACAAGTATATAGTTAAAAAAGACGAAAATAATTATTTTAGATATTCAGCTACAAATAGTGAGTTAATTGATTCAATTGAAAAAAAACGTAATAGTTATACTTATTCTGCTTACAATCATACTAAAAAAACAAAAACAGATGTCAAAATAAATTCTAAAGAAAGTATTGATGAAGTAATAGGTTTAACTAGAAAAACTAAAACTGAAAGATTTCATTTACAAGATGAATACAAATTAGAAGAACAATTTTTAAAACATTTTAATATACGTGTCGATGGTAATAAATTAGCACCCACATTAACAAACAGATTTTTTAATTCGCAAACACCACTAATAAGACAGTTATGTGAAGATGATGGTATTCAGTTGAAAGAGGAAAAAAATTATAATTATCTTAAATTAACAGAATTATTATGTGAAAATAAGAATATTCCTCAAGATAAACCATCACAATTATCTTATGTATTTAATAGGTTAATAGATAAATATAAATATAAAGTATATACTCTGTCCGAGCTTATGGAAAGAGAACAAGAAATATTAGATCCAAATCAAATAAAAGAAAAAATATCAGTAGAAATTGTACCTTTTAATGAAAATAATAAAGAGATAGAAAATGCTATTTCATCGATTGAAACAGTTAAATTATTTGATAAAACAAACGAACTTGGTATTGATGATAAAACTGGAAAAATAACTGTTGGTGGTAAAATTTTAGATGAAGAATATGAGCATAGATTTTATTTTGTGAAACCAGTTGGACAGTCGATGAAAGTTTTTAAAAAAGAAAGAGAAGATTTTTCTAATCATGATAATTTTTCCGATACAAAAGATAATCCAAAAAGAGAGGTTGAAGCTGCTGGTTCAATAACAATTCAAAATGGTAAAATAACAAATATAAGTAATTCAAGTGGGCATTTTAAGCCACCTAAGGAAAGTATAAAGTCTGCTTTAGCCTATATAGCAAGTTTGACAAAAAATTGTAAAATAGAAAATTTGATTCATCCGAGTAAAAAAATTGATGGTGGATACAATATAATATCAGATATTAATGATGCATTAGAATTGTCAAAACAAAATGGCACGCAATGGCATAAATTAATTGAAGAAGTGGCTAAACCACTAACTAGATCAGATATTATTGAAATAAATACGAAAGCAGCTCGGATGCGTTCAAAAAATCATGTCATAGCTTGATCAATATGAATTTTAATGGTTTAATACACATCAAAACCTAGACACAAAGCTTAATCTATAAGCATTTCTATTATACTCAAAATTAATAGTTTTTCCAAAAATACCGATATTAATACCAACAAATGGTTCAAATGGTTCTAAAAATTTACCTAATTTAGTGGAAGAATTTTTAAGCATATCATTATGAGAACCATACATGTCAAAATTAAAGTTGAAACCAAAAGGTATTGTTATCGAAAAATATTTACCAAAATTAAAAATTCTATTTAATGATAACTTAAAACTATTATCAATTATTGTATAATTATGTCTACCAAAACAATCAAAATATTTAAGTATGGTCTCTTTAAAATAAGGATTTTTAAAATTAAAAGTATAATTAGTTAACTTAATTGTATCAGATATATTTATATTATTAATAAACCAACTATATATACTATCATCATTAAAATTCATATTAAAATCATATTTTGCAAACAACATTATATTATAAGTATCATAATATTTGTTTTTCCCAGTTATAATTCCTATGTCATCGGCCCTAATATTTAAACTAAAGTCAAACTCATATATTTTCTGCGTAAAAAATAAACCACCTTTGATACTATTTGTCATTTTAAAATCATTAAATTCTCTATATAATTTTTTTGGAGTATATTCTATCCAACTGCCTAAACTATAATTGATATTTTCAGTAAGAGCTAAATGAATAAATAATAAATTAGTATTAGTATTTATATCCAACATAGCACTAGCTTTTAATTCATCTAAAAATGTATAGTCATATTTAAATGTTATAATACTTCCATTTTTTGCAAGGATGTATTTAAATAAATTTTTTATTGTTATAATAAACTCATAAAATTCCATTTCTTTGTTCGTGTTTGAGAGTTCTTTTATATTTAAAATTTCATCAATAAGTTTTCTATGGACATGCAAGTTTGAATTAATAAATCTTATTTTAAAACCATCTTTTTGTTCTCTTCCTTTTATTATGTCTATATAATCAATTTGATTATTATTTATTAAACTATAGGAGATACCTAATAATTTAATATTATCATAAAATATTTCAGAAAAACCACAAATAATGTCAGCAACACCAGATACATCTACATTTTTATATATGTCATTAAAATTTAAAGGATATATAACTATTGAAGAATCAAGTAGTTTATTCATAATCACTTGATCATATACAGAAATACTATCAGACTTTAAAAATGTTTCTAACTCTTGTTTATTATTAAAAATAATTGAACTTGAATAAGATTTTCTAGTTATAAAAAACATAAAAAATAATAAAAGTATAATATTCTTTTTCATAAAATCCTCACTTTTTTATTTATTAATTAATAAGTTGGCATAAAATTATATCATAATTAAACCAACTTATCAAACTCTTTTTTTATTTCTTTAAAATCTTGCCAAGTTAACCACTTAGGTCCGCCTTCTGCTCTAGTATTATTTCTTAAAAGATATGATGGATGAAAAATTGGCATCATTTTTGAATTATTTGGCCCATCAAACCATTTTCCACGATTTTTTGTAATTCCAAGATTCGTATCAATCATAGCTTTCATCGCAATACTACCACATAAAAGTATTATTCTAGGTTTTAATATATCTATTTGTGTATTGAGATATTTTCTGCAAGCTATTTGCTCTTCAGGTAAAGGGTTTCTATTATCTGGTGGTCTACATTTTATAACATTACAAATATATAAATCTTTTTTTCTTGATAATCCAACTGACTCAAGTATTTTATCTAATAATTGTC
>CALXRO010000007.1 GCA_944390875.1 uncultured Rickettsiales bacterium | reverse complement strand
AATAACCTAGTGATGTTTGGTAGATATGAATGTAAAGCACTAAAACCACAATGTAGCTCCTGTGGATTGTCGCAGTATTGTGATTATTTTAAAGATAATGGTGCCCAGAGGCAGAATTGAACTGCCGACACAAGGATTTTCAGTCCTTTGCTCTACCAACTGAGCTATCTGGGCATAGTACTTGGAAATATAAAATATCTCATAGTTAAAATCAAGGTTATTATAAATTAATATTTTTTATAATTCTCTAAGCAATATATTTAATAATAATACAAAGAATATTTTAAAAGAATATAACGTAAACTCTAGTATCTTATATGTTAATATAAATAATAATAATTTAAATCAGAATCTTTTTATAAGGATATTTGTAATAATGTTAAGCATACATTAAAATTTCTAGCGAATAAATGTAAGGAAGTTATTAGTGATACCAATAAAAATTTTAATCATAATGATGGTAATGATATAGAAAATTTTAAAATAAAAACTGGAGCAGACTATAATGAATTTTGTAATCTTGCTAGTAAACTTGAAAGCTTAAGAATAATTTCAGATAAAAACTTAAAACATATTGTTAAAGGTAAAAACTGTGCAAATGCAGCAAAAGATTTTCTTTGGCAAAATGTAAGTCCTAAGTATCAAGAATATATTAAAGATTATGACAACAGCATTCTATTTGATAAAATAGATGATAAAATATCAAGAGATGGAAACAGACATATAGCCTTTTATAATGGAAGCTATGCTTTTGAAATAGAATTAAATAAACTTCAAAGAAAAAAGTTTGATATGCTAAAATTTTCAGATTTTACTGGAAGAGATATTGGATTATTTGAAGGTTTTATAAAATATATTTCATTAAAATCAGGAGCTGGTATTAATATAAACAATATTAATAAAGTCGTAAAAATTTCAAAAAATGGCACAATATTAATAAATCAAGAAATGATAAATAAAATAATCTCAGAAAAATTTAGTACTCCTGAATCTAACAAAAAAATAGATGAAAATATAAAAAGATCATATTCTGATAGTAATACAGAAAATATAACTAATAATATGATAGATGATATACTTATCAAATAAAAAATAATCAAACAACGGGATTATTATTTATGAAAATTTTTGAGCATAATATAAATAACAACTTATCTAATAATTTCATCAAACAAGTTAAAAATACTGCGCAAAAAGAATAACAACATTATTTGTCATAAACAAAGTATATTGATTAATAAAATATTTTATTTATAGTAATAATGTTTAAAAAAATGGAGGACCAAAATGCTTTTTAATAGGGAAAAATCATTGATAAAAGTAATTTCTTCTGCAAAAGAACTAATAGATAGTATTGAAACATTTCAAAATACACTAAATCCGATAGCACACACTTATGATTATGAGTATGAAATGAGTAAATGTATGAAGAAGAGCATACTTATCATAAAAATGATAGTGGAAATGAAATATAAATTTGAAAATGAGATTAAAAGGATGGAAAATATATTAGATCCTGACTCAGACAATTACCATGAAATTGAAGAGAAAATAAGTATAATACAAGAGCAAATATCAATTATAGATAATGAATTTTTAGATAAACTTTGCAAAGATGAACCATTATATGATAAAATTTTCTTTCTAAGAAGTTTAAAAGATGATATTTTAAAAAGACAAAAATACTTTGATATGACTAAAATAGAAGATACAGAAAAATACCTTAACAGTCTTAAATCAATATTAGATATAGAAAATAATATATTAAGAGAAAGAGAAAATTTAGAAAATGAAATTGGACAAATTAAGGAGAAACAAAAAATACTAAATTTGTCAGATGAAATAGGAATGGAAGAATATATGGAATATGAGGAAAAAACTGTAAATTTAAAATGGAAAATATTAATTATAGAACAATTATCAGGCAAGTCTTCTTGGGATGAATATATAGATAATCAGATTTCAAATATTGAAGATATGTTAGAAATATTTAGAGAAGCACAAGTAGAATCAAATTCTATAGAAAAAGATGAAAGTGATGTTGATGTCATTGAAATTAAACTGAATTTAAAAAATAAATCAGCAAATATAGAATTGAGCAATACTGAGCAAGAAACATTTCAAAATAATCCAAAAATGATAATAGCAGAAAATAAAATTATTCAAAAAGTTGATAATAATGATGAAAACAAAGAAGAAAAATATGCCGGAAGATATACTATCTGGTAATATTATTATATTTGTTTAGGTTAAAACTATCTATTCAAAAAATAGATAGTTTTAGTTAAATATCTTGATAAGAAAAAATTAAAATATACTATTCAGACAGAAAATATTTTTATACAGAATATGCCGAGTTTTGATGTTGTTTCTGAAATAGATATGCAAGAGGTTGACAATGCAGTTAATACAACTAATAGGGAAATAGGTAATAGATATGATTTTAAAACTGTAAAATGGTCAATAGAATTTGATAAAAAAGAGAAAAACATAATCATAGTAGCCGAAAGTGATTATTGTCTTGAACAAATAAGATCATCATTGAAAGCGTCTTTTGTAAAAAGAAAATTAGATCCAATAAGTTTAGATTTTCAAAAAGAAGAAAAGGCTAGTGGTAATACAATAAGACAAATAGTAAAATTAAAAGAAGGAATAGATCAGGATAACGCAAAACAAATAACAAAATTTTTCAAACAATCAAAATCAAAATTACAGGCAAGTATAAACGGTGATAAAGTAAGAATATCTGGTAAATCAAGGGATGATTTACAACAAGCAATACAGCAAATAAAAGACTTACATCTTAATTTGCCTTTACAATTTAACAACTTCAGGGATTGATTATGATAATAACATTTAATAAAGATGTAAAATTTGATTTAAATATAAAAATAGTTAATGAAGATGATGAAAATAATCATAAGAAGTTTTTTATTGATGAAAACAATAATCTGACGTTAATATATAATATTAAAAATAAGACCAGTCAATTAGATTTAGAAAAAGCTGGATGGGATATATTAGATTACTTAAAAAGTAATAATTTCGAAAATGTCAATTTGTATATTGATAATAATATAGAAAATTGTAATGATGTGATATTTTCTATAATTATTGGCATAGAATTAAGTAATTATAAATTCGATAAATATTTTTCAGACAATAAAAAAGAAAAATTTGAATTAAAAACAAAAATTTTAAATATAAACATAGAAAATTATCATAATTTTGACGATAAATACAAAGAATTTCAGTTACTAAGAAATAATATATTTTTTTGTAGAGATATAGTAAATGAACCTTCTAATGTAATAAACCCAGAAACTTATGCTGAAGTTTGTAAAAATCTAGAAAAAATTGGAGTTAAAGTTAATATATTAAATAGAAAAAATCTTGAAAAACTTGGTATGAACGCGGTCTTAGCTGTTGGCCAAGGTAGTTCTATTGATCCAAAGGTTATAGTTATGAGTTGGAATGGAGATAGTAATAAAAAACAGCCGATTGCACTAGTAGGTAAAGGTGTAACTTTTGATAGCGGTGGTTTATCATTAAAACCAGAAAGTGCAATGTATGACATGAAGTGTGATATGGCCGGTTCAGCTGTTGTTGTATCCTCAATAAAATTATTAGCTGAAAGGAAAGCAAAAGTAAACGCAGTTGGTATTATAGGTTTGGTTGAAAATATGCCATCAGGTAATGCTGTAAAACCCGGAGATATAATAACAAGTATGTCTGGACAAACTATAGAAATATTAAACACTGATGCTGAAGGTAGAGTAGTTCTTGCTGATTTACTTTATTATACATCAAAAGAATTTAAACCAAGCATAATAATAGATTTTGCAACATTAACTGCAGCTATTTGTGTTGCTCTAGGCGAATGTTATGCTGGTGTTTTTACAAATAATGATGAATTAGCAAATATGATAATAAAATCTTCAGAAAATGCAAATGAACCAATATGGAGAATGCCATTGGGGAAAATAGGATCTGATTATGATATTTTAATGGACTCTAAAGTTGCTGACATTAAAAATGTTTCAGGCACAAAGTATAGTGGTGCTGCAACTGCAGCTCAATTTTTACAAAGATTCTTAAATGGAAATAATAATTGGGCTCATATAGATATAGCAGGTACTGCATTTGTGGAAAGAAAAGGATTTTTTGTAAATAAAGATGCAACTGGCTTTGGTGTGAGACTAATTAATGATTTAATTAAAAATAATTATGAATCATGAATTTAAGAGATTACTTTTTTTCAAAATATATAGGTTTAAAATTTAGAAGAGTTCTTAGAAAACACTATAGTCGCAAAGAGGTAAAATACAACTTAAGACTTGTGAATGCTATATATAGGAATTTGGCTATAAGGTATGGGGTTACAACTTGGAAATTATATAAATTTTTACCACTAAATTTAGATATAGATCCCGATTTAGACAACTATGCGTATGGAGTTTGCAAAGTCCGTGATTGTTATTTTTTAAGATCAAAATTAACTGGAAGAAAAGTAAATAAAAGTAAAGCAACAATTTGTCTACAAAAAACTGATGTGACCACAACTACTTTTATACATGAGTTTGGCCATTATTTAAGATATTTAATAGGTGTATCTGTTGCACTTTTTAGTAATAGGCAAGCCATGGAAGATTTTAAAACTATTTGTTCTATAGTAGGTAATAACATGCCTATAAATAAATATACAAGACGACGTGCTTTTATAGCTGGTTTTACTACTGAGCAAGAAGAACATTTTGCAAGAAGTTGGGAACAGTATATGAAAGATGGCGTTGCTCCAAGTAAAGAATATGTAAAATTGTTTAAAGATTTTCGTATGATTATAGTTATGGATAATCACCATAGAGATGAAAGAAAGAAGTTTGAAAATTATGAAGATCTTAGTGATTCATTTATAACTCCAGAGAAGAAAAAGTTTTTTGGATCACTTATAGTTGGTATAAAACCTAAAATGACTTTTGTAAGATTTTTAAAAAATCTTTTGTTTTGGTTAATTATTTTATCTTTATTTGCTTTATTTATGGAAAAAATTGTTATGAAATTTTTGGCTGATTATTTAGTTAAATAATACTATATATATTACAATATTATTACAACCCATTGACTAATCAAAAATAATCCTTATAAAGTACATATACGTTTTATTTTACTTATTTTTACAATTTTTATGTCAAATATTGAGAGATGTCATTTTTTAGGTATAAACGGCAGTGGGATTGTAGGTGTAGCATGTTTAGCCAAAGAAAAAGGTTATATAGTTGATGGATGTGACATAAGCCAAACAAGTGACTATTCAAAACAATTATTAGATCTAAATATAGAAGTAAAAGTTGGACAATCTGAAACACATTTGAACGACATAGATAAATTAATAGTATCACCAGCAGTTTTTTTCAAAGATAAGTACAAAAATATAAAAGAAATAATTGAAGCTATGGAAAAAAATATAACAGTTTTAAGATGGCAGCAATTTATTGATAAGTATCTAGCTAATGATAAAGATTTGATATGTATATGTGGTACACATGGAAAAACTACTACAACTACAATTTTATCAAATATATTGGAATATTGTGGAGCTGATCCAAGCGCTATCATAGGTGGTATTAATGAAATGTGGGGCAAAAATTATAGAAATGGCGAGGGGAATTTATTTGTTTGCGAGGCAGATGAATATGGCGAAAATTTTACTTACTATCATCCTAAATATATAATTATAAACAATGTAGAAATGGAACATCCAGAATTTTTTTTAAATTTAGAGGACTATAAAGATAATTATTGTAATTTTCTAAAAAATATAAAAGAAAATGGGATAATAGTTTTTAATGCTGATGATACAAATATAATAGACATTATAAATAAAAGTTATGAAAATCTGAAAAATAAAAACGTTAAATTATTATCGTATACAATAAATAATGATTATATTGGATTGTCTCATAATTATAAAGTTAAATTTAATTCAAGATATTTTTCAATAAACAATGAAAAATTTGCTCTGATAAATAGTTTAAAAGGTGAACACAATATAAGAAATACTATTATATCAATGATATTGTTAAAAGAACTTGGTTTTAAGAGTAACATTCTAAAAGATGCTTTAAAAGTTTGTAAAGGTGCAAAAAGACGAATGGAAAAAGTAATGAATAATAATAAATTAGTTGTTTATGATGATTATGCACATCATCATACTCAAGTTTATAGTAATCTATTAACTCTTAAAAATTGTATAACAAATAAAGAAAAGATAATAGCCATACTTGAACCGCATCTTATATCAAGATTTACAAATAATAGCGAAGCCTACATAAAAGCTATGGAAATAGCTGATTACCCAATAATAACAAAATTCTTTAAATCAAGAGAATTTGACCTTGACGAACCAGTAATGGATCAGTATTTAAATAACACAAAAGTAAAATATATATCTGATTTTAATGATGTTGTAAAAAATGTTATGGAAATAATAAAAAATGATAAGGGTAATTTTAAAAAATACCATATAGTTGTTATGGGAGCTGGACTTTCTTACAAGTTAACAAATATGATTGTTAAAAATTTGAACTCAAAAAACCATCCAAATAGAAAATAGTATAGCTCAAAACAATTTATATCAATTATTTAGTTGTCTTACTTTTTAAAATTTCTATATTTCCTAAATGTTCTTTATAATTAGCTGAAAAAGTATGACCTCCATTTGTATTTTTTACAAAGAATAAATAATTTGTTTCAACTGGTTCTAACACTGCCATTATCGATTCACGACCAGGATTACAAATAGCAGTTTTTGGTAATCCATATATCTTATAAGTATTAAATTCATTCTTTTGTCTTATTAATACATTTGTTTTTATATCTTTTTCTTTACTTGTATCCCCTTTTGTATATGCGTAAATAGCTGTAGGATCAGATTGTAAACGCATATTAATTTTTAATCTATTTAAAAATACTGATGCAATTACTTTTCTTTCTTCAACCAATCCTGTCTCCTTTTCAACTATTGATGCTAATATTATTAGATCATCTTTTGTTTTTATATAATTATTACTATTATAACTTTTCCAGATATAATCTAAAAAATCTTCCATACTCTTTTGCATTCTACTTATAATTGAATTTCTACTATCATCTCTTAAAAATTTATATGTATCTGGCATTAATGTTCCTTCTTTAATTTTATTTTTATTATCTATATTACCAGAAAGAAACTTATTTGACTCTATTAATTTAAAAACAGAATTATTTGTAAAACCTTCAGGTATTGTTATAGATCTATAATAAACATCATGCTTTATAAACTTTTTTATCAGTTTTAAATATGTATCATTTTTATCTATTTTAAATTCACCATATTTTATATGTTTTCTAAAAAATACAAATCGCATTATTATTTTGAATAATTTTGGTTTCTTAACAAGTTTTTCAGATTCTAACTTTTCTATTACATAATTTAACGATTTATTTTTTTCTATATAAAATATATTTTCATTGGAAAACTTTGTATTTATATACTTAATTATATACAAAATAAATACAACTATAAATATTAATAAAATTAATAATTTTTTTTTCAAAGGGTATATTTGTGATAATTTTAGTATTTTACATCTTATTTAAATTATTTTCAATGTAAATAAATTCTTTTAAAAATTTATATACAATTATACTTCATATTATAAGTTTTATATTATCTTGATAAAAACATAATAATATTTAATATATAACTTATTATTAACAATAATTGGCAATATGAAATCTAAAAAACTTATTATTCTTTCGCTCATAATATCAATATTTGCAATAAAAATAAATGACTCAAATGCTTTATTAGGTTTTGGCGCATATACTGGATTAAAACT
>CALXRO010000006.1 GCA_944390875.1 uncultured Rickettsiales bacterium | reverse complement strand
TTTGGTTGTTCTGTTGTTACTGCATAACCATCAATACACTTTAATTCTACTTCTCCTCCATTTTTTATTGCATTATACTTTTGAGCTTCGGATTCATTAGGATAGTAAGCATTAGGTACACCAACTTTGTTATTAAATGATGTTGTTCCTCCTGGTGCTCCCCATAGTTGGATTTGGATTATTATGTATTATTACTAGTTGTCATTGGTTTAATTTATCTTTTAACAATTCATTTGCTAATTTTGGATTTATTTTACCACCACTTAATTTCATTAGTTGTCCAACAAAAAAACCAAAAATCCTATCATTTCCAGCTTTGTATTGTTCAACTTGTTTTGGATTAGAAACTATAACTTCATCTATGAGTTTAATTATTTCGTCAGTATTAGTATTTTGTTTTAAACCCTTTTCTTCAACTATTTCTGAAGCTTTTTTATTTGTTTCAAACATTAAATCTAAAACATCTTTTGCAATTTTACCAGATATAGTTTCATCTTCTATGAGCGATAGTAATCCAGATAAATCATCTGCTTGAATTGGGCTTTGTTCTATTGAAATAGCCATTTTATTCAATCTACCAAATAATTCCGAAGTTAGCCAATTTGCAACTAGCTTTGGATTATGTTTTTTGGCTAATTTTTCAAAAAAATCAGATATATTATGATCTGATGTTAAAATACCTGCATCATATTCACTTATTTTATATTCATTAATATACCTTTCTTTTTTTTCTTCAGGTAATTCAGGCATATTTGCTCTAATTTTATCTATTAATTCTTGTGTTATAATTAGTGGCGCCAAATCTGGCTCTGGAAAATATCTATAATCTATAGCATCTTCTTTGCTTCGCATTGTTTTTGTTGTGCCTGATAAGGCATCATATTTTCTAGTTTCCTGATCTACTGTAATACCGTTTTCAAGTAATTCTATGTGTCTTTTTGCTTCATATTCTATCGCATCACCAACATTTTTAATTGAATTTACATTTTTTATTTCACATCTTGTACCAAACTCTTTTGAACCAATTTTCATAACAGAGACATTAGCATCACAACGCATACTACCTTCATCCATATTGCCATCACATGTATCTAATGCTCTAACTAAAGCCCTCAGCTCTCTTAAATATTCCATTGCTTCTGCAGGACTTCTCATATCTGGTTCTGAAACTATTTCCAATAAAGTCGTTCCAGCCCTATTAAGATCTATAAAACTATAAGTTGGATTTTGATCATGAATTGATTTTCCAGCATCTTGTTCAAGATGTGCTTCATGTATTCTTATTCTTTTTTTATTATTATCAATTTTTATCTCGAGCCAACCGTTTTTTATTATTGGATTAAAAAATTGTGTGATTTGGTAACCCTGTGGTAAATCGGCATAAAAATAGTTTTTACGATCAAATTTTGATTTCATATTAAATTCAGCATTTAGTCCAAGTCCAGTCTTTATTGCTTGCTCAATTGAATGTTTATTTAGTACTGGCAATTGTCCTGGCATAGCACAATCAAAAAAGGAAACATGTTCATTTTGTCCAGCACCAAACTCTGTTGAACTTCTTGAAAAGAGTTTACTATTTGTTTTTATTTGACAATGGACTTCTAATCCTATTACAACTTCCCATTCAAATTTATTGCCTTTTATAATGTAATTCATACCATAAACTAATAAATATATTGATAATGATATAATTCATTTGTTTTTTTACAATAATTATTTGATTTTATATTAATCAAAATTTAAATCGACACCACTAAGTGCTAATTGTTTTTTGAGATCATTTTTACAATTTTCTAAATCATCTTCACTAAAAGCTTCACATCGAGTTGTTATATCGGGCTGAGTATTTGAAGCTCTTGCCAACCACCAGCCATCTCCAAAATCAGCCCTAATTCCATCAACATTAATAAACTCTCTATTTTCTTTTTTCATTCTATCAGATAATTCTTTAATTATTTCAAATTTTCTTTCATCACCAACTTCTACTCTAATTTCTTTTGTTGAATAAGCTTTTGGAAAGCTTTCTATTATTTCTGATATTTTAACATCGGAAGTACTTATAAAATTTATGAGTTTCACGGCGGCATACATAGCGTCATCATAATTATAATTTTCACCGTAAAATATATGTCCACTTGTTTCTCCAGCTAATTTTATTTTATCTGATTTCATTTTTGCCTTTTGAGCAGAATGCCCAGGTTTCCACATAACTGGCACCCCGCCATGTTTTTTTATATCATCATACAAAATCTTGCTTGCCTTAACTTCAGACATAACTTTTTCATTAGGATGATCCTTTAAAAACTCTCTAGCTAGTATAGCCAGCAATTGGTCACCATAGACAAAATTGCCTTTATTATCTATAATTCCTATTCTATCTCCATCACCATCAAAACCAATACCAAAATCACAATTATTATTTATCACAACTTCTTTTAACATAGTCATGTTCTTTTCAACTGCAGGATCAGGATGGTGATTAGGAAAATTACCATCTACAGTATCGCAAATTGTTATACTTTCGTCAGGAAATTTTGAAACGATATCTTTTAATATACTTGCTACAGCTCCATTACCAGCATCCCAAGCAATTTTTAGATGTTTATTTCTATTTTTATCAAGTTTATTCAAAATAAAATCATAATATTCTTTGTTTATATTTATTTTTTCGTTACTGCCTTTGCCATTCTCAAAATCTCCAATTTCAGCATATTTACCTATCTGCTGTATATCTTCACCCCAAACAGGTTCTTCATTTGTTAACATTTTAAAACCGTTATAATCGGAAGGATTATGTGATGCTGTAACTATTATACCAGAATCTTTTTTAAGAAATTGTACAGAAAAATAAACCATAGGTGTTGATACCAAACCTATATTTGTCACGTCTATTCCACTTTCTATTAAACCTTTTATTACATTTTCAGTATATAATGGAGACGTATGCCTACCATCATAACCTATAACACAATTTGTTCTATTGTATTTTCTTTTGAGTAAAGTTCCATAACTTCTTCCAACAAAATACGCATCAACTTCGTTTAATTCTTTATCTACTATACCTCTAATATCGTATTCTTTTAGAATTGTTTTTTTAAAATTATGTTTGTTTTCTTGCATGATGAATATTTTTTATTTTATGTATAAATAATATTTCTTAAGTTTAAAACATCAATATTTATCTGAATATAGTCTATCAAATTTAATTAATATAAAAAATATTTTTTTAAAAAGAATAGGAGAAAGATATACCAAAATATATATTATTTTTTAATTTTTTTTTCTGTATATTCTTTCTTGCCTTTAGATATAATTTTTTTAATTAATTTTCTATCAATAACAGTTACAGCATGTCTTTCACCATATAAGCTATTTATAGAGTAGCAATCAATATTGAAACCAATATCAAAATTTCTTATTATTGGTATTTTAAAATTTAATTCAAAGTTTAAACCATTTTTACCAAAAATTGTCATAAATCTAAATTTATATTTGAAAATTTTTTATTTAAACCAAAAATAAACTCTTGCGTTGATTCACCATGCGTTATAAATTCAATACCAAATCTAAATGTTAGATCGTCATTATATCTGTAAGCACTTGTAATTCTATACGATAGTCCTTTTGTAGTTATGTACGGGAATATATCAGGAAAATGAAGCTTTTATATTGAAATGGTTCAATATAATTCTTATCCAGAACAAAGAAGTTATATATTGAAGAATATGTTGATTGACTAAGTAAAGTCGAAATGGTTAACATCAATAACATATCGCTTTCAGTAATATTTAAACCATTTTTACTATAGTTTTCTTCTAATTTTTCTTGATCAGAACTTCCTGCCATAAAGTCGAGCAATCCTATAATTTCAAAAAAATACAACATTTTATATGATGAAATATTGTAAAAATATTCAAAACTATTTGTTTTATCATTTAAATAAGTATTGCAAGCTATTCTCTCAGAAAAGTAAACTTGATTATTTAACCATCCACATCGGTTAATATATCTTGGTAATATTTTTCTTTATTTTTATAATCAGAATAATGTATAGCACCACCAAGATTCAGGCTTATCATTTTTGTGATCAAATATTTGAAAAAGTTACTGTTGCTATATGGTTGTATTTTACCAATAATCCATCAATAAATTTATAATCATATCCCATAGCTCTTATTCTAAGAGCGTGACCAAGTTTGTGATAAACTACAGTAAAGTTTGTTGTAATCTATAATTTGAATAGATTATATAGTATGTTTATTGAAGTATTTTTATCTATCTTTTTATCAAAATAATCTAATAATTGAAAAAATTCTATACCAAAGTTAGCTATTTGTTTATTTGTATATTTTTCTTTTAAATACCCTGAACTTAAAGTTATCGTATTTTTTGTTTTAGCATATATGTTATTATTACCTGAATTTAAAAATAATGCAAATAATATTACAATTGATAGCATATTTATCATATATATTTATTATTAGTGTGGAAAGTATACTATATTTTTATGATTTGTCAAGGTTTTTAAAAATTTGAACAAAATAATTAATATTAAATTATGCAAATATAAATATTTATTTATTATTGCTGATATAGTTTTTAGAAATTGATATATTAAAGTGAATTACAAATCATGAAATATTTATTTATAGTTTTAGTTTGTCCATTCTTTATAAATGTTAAAGCTGAAGAAAAACTTAACAACATATTTAACCTACTCAAACAAACTCCTTCAGCTTTGATGTTTAATAATATATCGAAACCAAGGAGTTTTAATAAAAATAATAATTTAACAAGAAAAACTGGGTCTTTTAAATTAGCTATAAGTGAACCTTTATATATAAAGGTAATGTTATTGATTCTTTTTATGTTCCAATAGAATAGGTTATAATAAAAATTTGGCAAACAAATGCAGTAAGCAAATATTATTCTTTATTAACAAATGATAGCAAGTATATAGATAAAATTTTATAATGTCATGGCAAGCAATAACTAATAATGTCGGCTATTATGAATTTTTAACTATATTCCATCTATAAAGAAAAATTCCATTAAAATGCAGGAAAATGAAGAAATAAGCAAAATTGAAACAGATATAAAAGTAATAAAATCCACAAAAACTTGATGATTATTTAGATCATTTTTT
>CALXRO010000005.1 GCA_944390875.1 uncultured Rickettsiales bacterium | reverse complement strand
ATGAGACTATATTACTTATATTTTTACTAATAAAAACAGAATCAAAAATAAATAAAATAAACTATAAAAATTCTGACGAAGTATTTGACAATGTATTAAAATCAATTGGTAAATGGATTAATTCAGAGAATAAGAAAATAAAAGAATTTTTAGTTTTGATTAATATAATAAGAAAAATAGACTTGGAAAGAAAAACATTGTTAGATTCAAATGATGAAGATGCAGTTATAAAATATTTAAATAATTTTACACAAGACATAAAAGCTAAAATAGAAACTATTGAAAAAAACATTCTACTATCTTAAAATTTTTCTGGCACTACTTTGTGGGACAGGTGTTGTACGAATCCCAGAGACTCTTTTTATTTTTCGGAAGCTGCCTCTGTCGTAACACTTTGTTGGTACGGTATTGTGGCTCCCACCTATATGTACAAGGTCTTAGTGACGTCTTACCATCCCATTTTGTGGTGCTTAATTTATACTAGGAGATTTTGACTGGTTTTGTGCTTGATTAAGATTTTCAATATGGGCATTACACGTTGATAATTTTTCTTTTTCATTTGTTAAATCTAAAAAATCCATATACTTGTTCATGATACGTGGCCTGGTATCTTTTTTAATAAAATTTTTCCAAGATTCAGGTAAGGCCTCGTGAAGCCTTTCGATTCTTTCTTTATTTTTTACAATTCTTTCTCTAAATTTATTAAATCTATATTCTTCTGATTCAGCAATGTTTTCTGATACTTTATTAATTGCTTTTTTCTTAATATTATCAATTTTTTTAAAAGCTTTAACTGTTGTTTTATTATTATTAGCTCTAAGTAAATAAATTATTGTTGCTACTATTAAAGATGGTGGAAATACAACAGCAACGGCTGAACCTGCAATAATAATACCATCTTCTGCAATTTCAAATTCATTTTCAGGATATATACCTCTATTCCATCTTTTAACATCTTTTCTTGCTTCTTCAGATTTATTAAAGCTTGATTCAACTTCTTCTTGATTTTGTTTTGTATTAGCATAAACATTTATATATTCCAAAATTTTATCTTTAGATTCTGGAAATAATTCAGATAACATATGAACATTACTGAAAAATTCCATACTTTCATAATCAAGTGAATTTTCGATACCTGTTAGTCCATCGAAATCACTAAAAAATTTTAACAAAGAATCGGCGTAATTATTAATAAAAGTTTCTGGTGTATAGTTATTACCAAGATCAATATTTCCAATTTTTTCAAAAGCTTCGTTATTTGTTATATCATTAATAATCGACTTTATATCTTTATTTTGTTCATCATTATTATAATAAAATTCTCTTATTTTACTAAAACTCTGTTTAATAAAATTTTCATCATTTGTCATTGATAAAATATGGTAGAATGTTGATAAAACGTCCCAACTATTTATTTTATCTTCACTTAATTTATTTTTTACATAACTAAGTTTTAATTTTTCAGGCGTAAGTTCTTTATTGTTAACCATATAAAGTAATATTTGTTTTTTATACTCTAATAAGATTATACTTATGTATTAATAAAACAAGAAAAAATTAATATGATAATTATGAATATAAAAATATTAATAGTACAATTATTGTTTATTTAATATCTAAAAATATTAATTTTTTAAAATTTACACTTGAAAAATAATCTTATTATTGTATTACTAAATATAATTGTTATTCTGCCACATTAGCTCAGCTGGTAGAGCAACTGATTTGTAATCAGTAGGTCGGGGGTTCGAGTCCCTCTTGTGGCACCATTTTTAATAGTACTATATTAAAGGCATATTAATCTATTTTTTCTCCAATATCAAACCTATATCCATTAACAAAATCATTTATATTTACAGCTTTTTTACCTTCTCTTTGCAGAATTAATGGTTTTAAGATACCGTTTTTACAAACTATTGAAAATTTTTTATCAATTATTGTTCCAGGTATATTGTTTGTTTTATTATCAATAATATAACTACTTTTAATAATTTTTATAACATTATTATTGTGTTTTATATGCACACCTACAGAATCATTTAATGCCATAATTTTCCTATGTATTTGTATGACATCATCATTTTCCCAATCTATTATTGCATCATTATTTGTTATTTTGTCTGCTATTGTTATTCCAATATTGGATTGTTTTATAGTTTTTATATTGCCATTATTCTTCTCTATTTCATTTACAGTATCTAATAACATTTTTGAACCAACATCAGAAAGTTCTTTTTTTAAAGATACTATATCTGTTTCATTTGTTATTTTTGTTTTGTAACTAGAAATTATATCTCCACTATCAAGACCTTCATCTACTTTTATTATACAAACTCCAGTTTCAGTATCATCAGACATCAAACATCTTTCAATTGGCGCACAACCACGCCATCTTGGTAATAGAGAAGGGTGAATATTTATACATCCATATTTTGGTATTTCCAAAACTTCTTTTGTTAAAATTAGTCCATAAGCAACAACAGCTACTAAATCAGGTTTTAATCTAATGAGATCTTCAAGATTTTTACCATTTTTGAAAGTTTTTGGTGTAAAAACTGGTATATTATATTTAAGTGCTAAATCATGAACTGGAGTATTTTTGATTTTTTTGCCTCTACCAACTCTCTTTGGTTGTTTTGTATAAACACCTATTATCTCATGGCCACTATTTATTAATTCACTTAATGCTGGAATCGCAAATTCTGGAGTTCCCATAAAAACTATTTTCATATTTTAATTACTCTCATTATTTTTATTATTTTTCAATATCATATTTTCACATTCGCCGATAAGTAAAACTCTTGACATGCTATTTTCAAGTTTTTTATCTATTAGACATTTTTCTTCTTCATACTTTCTGAGACCAATTAATTGATTTGGCGATAATCTTGGACCTGACATTAAACTATTTAACTCCAACAATCTACGTTCTATTTCAGCTTCTTTAGTTCTGTTAATTACATATTTATCACGTTTTATATTCTTTAACTCTTGATACTCGCTATTATACAATACAAAATGGTCCGGATATTTTTCTATGGCTAATTGTTTACAATAAAATTTATCTTCAATATCTCTTTCTTTAATCTTTTTCTCTGCAAGCTCTTTACATTTTTCAACACTATTTTTAAATTCTAGACATTTGTTAAAATCTTCACTTTCAACATCATAAATAATACATTCTGGGAATTTTTTTAAATCTGCTTTTAATTTTTGTTTTTTCTTTTTCTCTTCTAGTGCATTTTTTGTTTCAATAACTTCTGCGATTTCATAATATTTGTTAACATTTTCAGTATCAAAATCAATCTTTCCAAAATGTAATAAATTATAATAATACGCATCCTCTTTTCTTAAAATTGTTTTATTATATAATTTATTATTTTCATTTCCGTAATCTATATCATTTTGTATTTTTTCAATATAATTTGTTATAACTTTTTTTATTCTCTTTAATTCGGTAACATAAAATTTATTTTTACTATTACTTTTTTCAACTTTTCTAATTCTTTTTATAATTAGATTTAATCTACATTGCCAATACATTCTACGACTATAGTTATCAGTAAGTTCAACTCCTTTTGATAAACAAATTTCATGATCAATTGTTTCAATTTCTCTTACTTCCTCTTCTGGAATAAGATAAGCTGACGTTTTAATAGAAAACAATAAAAATAATAAAAAATAAAAAATTTTGAACTTCCTCAAATAAATATACATGTTATAACATAAGGAAATTATAAATATAATATTAACAATTTCAAGAAAAATGGCAATAATAAAAATTTTAGAAGAAAGTAATAATTTACCAATTGATTTTGAAATCGTAAAATTATTTCTAAAGGTAGATTATGAAGATGAAGATGATTTAATATTAAAATCACTTAAAACAGCCATAAAGCAATGTGAATTAAATATAGGTAAAACATTAATAAAGAAAAAGTATCAATATTCATTTTATAAAGAAATACAAAATGAAATAAAATTATTATATGGACAAATTATAAATATTGAAAGCATAAAGATAATTACAAACGACAATAAGGAGATTATTATTAGCAATAATCAATATATTTTTGACAATATAAGTGATAAAATTGTTTTTAAAAATAAACCTTCAAATTTTTATAGGATTGATATAATATATAATGCTTGTGAAGAAAATATAAGTGATGATTTAAAACAGGCAATATTATTCCATACAACAAAAATTTTTGAAGATAAATTAGGATATTCACCAATTCCAAGAGCTTCATATAATATATATAAACAATACAAAACAAAAAGATTATAGGATTAGATTATTATGAAAATAAATTTTATAAATAAATTAAATAAAAAACTTGAACTACAAGAATTAATTAAAATGCCTGATGGAGCAGGGGGATTTATACAAAAATGGAATAAAATAAAAGATGTATGGGGTAATATTGAATTAGTATCAAATACTACTAATACAACTTTTAATATATTAGAAATTAAAGCAACTCATGTGATTACCATAAGAAAATTTAATAATATTAATTTAAATATGAGATTTATA
>CALXRO010000004.1 GCA_944390875.1 uncultured Rickettsiales bacterium | reverse complement strand
TCGCTCATTTTATACCTCTATTTTTTTACTTATATATGATGTATATTAACTTAATTTTTTTAAAAAACAACATTATAAAGTAATATATTAATTAATAATTACTTTATTGTTCTTAATAGATAAATTTATTTAATGGCGCATCCTGCGAGATTCGAACTCACGACCCACAGCTTAGAAGGCTGTTGCTCTATCCAACTGAGCTAAGGATGCTTATTTAACGATTTTATATTTATATTTCTCATTCATTATAAAAAAACTTTTTTAAATAAGTCAATATCTTTTATATTGTTGCAATCCATCCATAACTATATCAAATTCAGCTATTTTACCTTTTGTTATATTATTTGGTTCGACATATTTAACTTCTGCCGTTAACATTTTTCTATCTTCTTCTGGGTATGACATATATATAGGATCATTTTCATTTCTTGGATTGTCCTTAAAGTAAATCTCTGTTTCTATTATACCAAATTTTTTATGTGTAATTATGACATTGATATGTGGAGCTCTATCGTCATAAAATCCAGGAAATATTGTTATAAATTCGTAATATCCAACATTGTTTGTTATTGCTTGTCCAGACATTATGAAATTTTTGTCTACGTATTTACTGTCTTTGGTTAGTAAAGAATGGTATTTACCTGCAGCATTTGTTTGCCATATTTTTATCATGACTCCTTCTATTGGAACACCAAAAGCATCAACAACTTTACCCTTTATGTATAATGGTTCTCCTATGGCTAATTTGAATGATCCAGTTTTTCTGGTTAAATTATTATTTTTATTAAAGTTTCTTGGTTTTGATATATTGTCGAATATTAAAGCAGAAGGTGTTTGTTTAAGTGGATTAAACATATTATTTATTTTGTTTTCTGCTCTTGCACTTAAAAGAAACAAATTAATCAAAATTACAAATAGACACATCATAATTATTAATACTCTATATAAAATATTTTTGCTTTTTTTACATAATAACATAATAAAATATTTTATATTTGTAAATATCTTTAACCTACTATATTAATTTTTATAAATTTATAATTATATAGTTGCCAAATAAAAACAAAAACATATAATATTTTTAACTAAAAATTTTTCATAAATGTCTGAAAATAAAATAGACCTAAAATTAAAACAGATAGTTGAAAATATAGAGCATCTTGAATCTGAAAAAAAAGAAATAGGAGATCAAATATTGGCTATATATAAAGAAGCAGCAACATTAGGTTATGATATAAAAATAATACGTAAAATAGTAAGTATTCGTAAAAAGGATATAAATGAATTAAAAGAAGAGGAAGGCCTTATAGAAACTTATAAAGAATCTTTAGGTATGATATGAGCGACGCAGATTTATTTTTAATAAAAGAGTCTATAAAATTAGTTGAAAGTAAAGTGTTTAGAGATTATGTTGAACTTGGTAATTTACAAACAACAAATCGTTCTATTGAATTTCTAAATAAAACTATTGAATTTCTTAATTTGAAATTTCTAGAATTTTTTACAAAAAAAAGGCCAAATTATGAATTGATAATAAAAGGCTTTAAAAATCTTGAAAATCTGAATAATGGTAAAAAAAATACAGTATATATAAATAGCATATGTGGCGCTAGAAATCTTTTGCACCATATACCATATTTTGTGACAATAGTTTCACTTTTTAATGATAGTAAGGTTGTTGCTTCAGTTGTAAACAATTATGCAACTAATGAAATATTTTTTGTAGCAGAAAATAAAGGTGTATTTATAAACGATAGAAAAGTAAGAGTTTCTAATAGAAATATTAATGATAATGCATTAATAGGAATAAAATATAATAATAAAAGTAAAAAAAAATTTATAAAATTATCTTCAATGCTAACAAATTTTAGGGTAGCTAATTGTTCCATTTTAGATTCATGTTATACTGCTTGTGGAAGATATGATGCAAATTTTATTTTTGATGGATTTCAAATGGAAATTGATTCTTGTGAACTTTTTGTTAGGGAAGCTGGAGGTTTGAGTTATAGGATATCAGATAATTCCATAATGTTTAGTAATTCAATAATATATGATAATTTGAAAAATATGGTAGTAAAGGATGCTTGAAAAAGGTCAAAGAGTAGCAAAGGTAATAGCTAATAGTGGTTATTGTTCTAAAAGATGTGCTGAAAAACTTATAGAAGAAGGTAGAGTTAAAGTTAATGGAAAAATTATAGATACGCCTATATTTTTTATAACTGATCAGTCAATAAAAATAGATAACAAGCTCCTAAAAAAAAGAGAAAAAACAAAAATGTGGATTTTTAATAAGCCAAAGGGTTATATAGTTACTAATAATGATCCACAAGGAAGAAAAAATATATATAATTTATTACCTAAAAATATGCCTAGGGTTATAAGTGTAGGTAGACTTGATATGGATACAGAAGGCTTATTATTATTAACAAATAATGGTGATTTATCAAGATATATTGAGCATCCAAAGACAGCATGGACTAGACAATATTTGGTTAAAGTACATGGTAATATTAAAAAACTTGTTTCAAGTGCGGATAAAATTGCAAAAAATGGTATAATAATTGATGGTATGAAATATTCTCCAGCAAAAATTACTATTGAAAAACAAAGTGAAACTACAAATAATTGGCTAAAGATTTCTATTACTGAAGGCAAAAATAGAGAAGTTAGAAAAATTATGAATCATTTTGGTTTGAGAGTAATAAAATTAAAAAGAACTTCGTTTGGTCCATTCCATCTTGGTAATTTGGTTGTTGGAGCTGTAAAGCCTGTGCCTGATAAAGTTCTTAAAGAGGCTATAGGTAATAAAGTTGATTTAAGTTAATGCCGTATCGTCTAATGGTAGGACAACAGACTCTGATTCTGTTTATCTAGGTTCGAGTCCTGGTACGGCAGCCAGTATATAAGACAATTTTTGTTAATTTTTTAATATAACATAATTTTGTTTTTACTAGTAGTTTAATATTTTTAAAAATAGACATTCCTGTAAAATAGCAACACAACACCTCACCAAGATGATTTAATCTTATTTATTTAAAACATGTAATATTGATATGATATAACCTTAAAACTTATATCCTTCTGGAATTTCTACATTTTTAACAGTAGGATCTTTCATACCTATTATATGGTAGCCTCCATCAACATGGATGATTTCTCCTGTTACTCCATTAGATAAGTCACTTAATAAATATAATGCTGTTTTACCATTATCTTCGGGAGTTACATTTTTTCTCATTGGAGCATTTAATTCATTATATTCAAGCATATAATTAAATCCACCTATACCTGATGCAGCAAGTGTTTTTATTGGTCCAGAAGATATTGCATTTACTCTTATATTTTTTTCACCAAGATCGTTAGCAAGATACATAACACTTGTTTCAAGTGCTGCCTTTGCTACTCCCATTACATTATAATGTGGTATTACCTTTTCTGAACCATAATATGTCATAGCTAATATACTACCACCTCCAGCTTTTTCCATGAGTGGCAACGCTTTTTTTATGAGTGCTACTAACGAATATGCTGATATATCCATAGTATTTTTGAAATTGTTTCTGCTTGTATCATAATACTTACCTCTCAATTCATCTTTATCGGAATAAGCAACAGAATGTACTAAGAAATCTAATTTACCAAATTCTTTTTCAAGAGTATTGAAAACATTATCTATATCTTCATCATTTGTAACATCACAAGGTATAGTTAATTTTACATTAAGCTCTTCTGCTAAGGGTATAACTCTTTTTGCACCTGCATCACCTTGATATGTCAAAGCAATTTCTGCGCCATTATCAACAACTTCTTTTGCTATCCCCCAAGCAATAGATTTATTATTTAAAACTCCTAATATTAATCCTTTTTTGCCTTCTAGTAATTTCATAATAAATAATTTTTTTAATAAATATATTATTATCTTTTTTATTTTAATTGCAACTATTGGTTTTATTATTTTATAATATGAATAAAATTACAAATTATCGCTTTCTTTTTTTAATAAATCCTTGGCTTTTTGACTTAATTCTATATTCAATTCTCTTAACTGTGTATAATCAATAACAGAAGGACTACCCATCATTAAATCCATACCTTTTCCATTTGTTGGAAATGCTGTAACTTCTCTCAAATTTGTTTCATCTAATAATAACATAATTAATCTATCTATACCAAAAGCGCAACCACCATGCGGAGGAGCACCATATTTAAATGCAGTAATCATTCCTGAAAATTTTTCGTCGACTATAGATTTTTGATACCCAACTAGTTCAAAAGCTTTATACATTATTTCAGGTTTATGATTTCTTATAGCTCCACTACATATTTCATATCCATTACAAACACAATCAAATTGGCTACAAACTATATTTAAAAGATCGTTTGTATTAAAAGCATCAATACCACCTTTTGGTAATGAAAAAGGATTATGTGCAAAATCTAATTTACCTGTTTCCTCATTTATCTCATAAAGTGGAAAATCAATTATCCAACAAAATTTGTATTCATCTTTCGATATCAAATTAAGTTCTTCAGCAAGTTTTGTTCTAACTTTTCCAGCTAATTTTGATGCTTCATTTTTATCTCCACATGAAAAAAATACAGCATCATTACTACTTATATTACATATACTCTTAATACTGTCTAATCTCTCATTATCTAAGAATTTTGCAACAGGTCCTTTAGCATTTCCGTTTTCTTCAAAAATTATATATCCTAATCCTTTTGCTCCTTCTTCAATAGCATATTCACCAAGTTTATCGTAAAAACTTCTTGGTTTATCTGTTATATTTTTAGCGGGTATTGCTCTAACAACAGATCCATTTTCTATAGCTTTTGCAAAAATTGAGAAATTAGAGTTCCTAAAAATATCTGTAACATCTGATATTATTATTGGATTTCTTAAATCAGGTTTGTCTGTTCCATATTTTAATAATGCTTCTTTATATTCTATTTTTTGAAAACTTGGTTTTGTAATTTTTCTATCGGTAAAATTTGTAAATAAATTATAAATAACTTGTTCCATAACATTAAATATATCATCTTGTTCTATAAAACTCATTTCCATATCAAGTTGATAAAATTCTAAGGTTCTATCGGCTCTTGTCCCTTCGTCTCTAAAACATGGAGCGATTTGAAAATATTTATCAAAACCACTAACCATTAATAATTGTTTAAATTGTTGTGGAGCTTGAGGCAGGGCATAAAATTTACCTGGATGTATTCTACTTGGTACTAAAAAATCTCTTGCACCTTCTGGAGAAGAAGCAGTTAATATTGGTGTTTGAAATTCAGAAAAACCTTGATTCCACATTTCCTTCCTAAGAAATGATATTACATTATTCCTCATGTATATATTTTTATGCATTTTATTGGTTCTAAGATCTAAATATCTATATTTAAATCTTAAATCTTCAGGATATTTTTGTGTTTCATCTGCAACTTGAAATGGTATTTGTTCAGCAACACTTTCAATTAATATATTTTTAACAGATATTTCTATTTCGCCAGTATCTAGGTCTGGATTTATTGATTCATTTGCTCTTTCTATTACAGTGCCTTCAATAAATATTACACTTTCATCTCTTATATTTGAGGCAATTTTAACTAGTTCTGCATTTTTTTCATGATCTATTACACATTGAGTAATACCATAATTATCTCTTAAATCTATAAAAACTAAATTTCCATGGTCTCGTATTGAATGCACCCAACCACCTAATTTTACTTTTTTGCCAATAAAATCTTTATTTAATTCATTACATGTGTGAGTTCTTAGCATAAATTTTAATATATTTTTTTAGAAAATTTAATATTAGTATATTTCTTTAATATTAAAAATGAATAGGAATAAAATTGAATGTATTAAACTTAATAAAAAAATTAAAGAATGCACTTTGTATCAAGTTTAAATAAAGTTTCCGAAAAAAATTCCAAAAACAAGAAAAAAATTAGATATTTCTAAATAAAATTATATTAAAAAACAATGATAAATGAAGCTAAAATAGCGGTTAGAATACTAGAGGCAATTTCAATATATTGTTTGCTTAAAATGATGTTCAAATTAAATTTGTATAATATCGTCTTGTCTAATTTTATATTTATACAGAATAAACACTATTTTTCTCTATCATTTATTTTAAATTTACCATCTTTATAACTATTTTTGTTTTCATAATAATCTATAAATTTTGAATTGTATGACAGATTATATGCAAAATTACCAAAAGACCCTTGACTTCCTATTATATATTTACATTTGGAAAGTAAAAATAAATCAAGATAACCTGTTCCTGCATTATTTGCATCAACAATATGATATTTTATTTCTTTATCAATATAAGGAATTATATTATCTCTAATCCAATCAACTTCTTCTGAAAAGAAGTAGAAAGACATGTTAGGATTTTTATTATATAGAAATTTTATAACTGAAATAAAATAGTCAGCAGGTACAGGATCGGCTATATGCTTCATGATATGTGCTTAAATCGCCACGTCTAACATGAACACCACATGAATTTTTATCATCTTCTAATATCAAATTAAGCCATTTTTTATTCTTTTCGTCTAATTCTGGATTAAATCTTTCTCTAAAAAAATCCCAATAATCACCTGCATATCTCTTAATAGTATAACCAGTTATATATGTATTTGGTTTAATAAATTTGATAATCTTTAGTTCTGGTTTTTTTCCTAATTTCATTTTATCAGTATTTATATAATTATTTTCTTTACACGTTTTTATTTCTGATTCATTTGCTATTGATATTTTAATTGATGGAAAAGCCTTTAGAAGATCAAAATTTCTAGTATATGAATCATTAGGATGTACTTTATTAAAATCATCAAACCATTTCATATCAAATTTAACATTATAACCTAACTCTTCAAAATACTTATATCTTGCATAGAAATTCATTTGAGAAGATATTCCACCATTAGTCCATAAAACAACTAAAGAATCTTTATTTTTATTTTCTGATGGTTTACATGAAAAAATTAATAATAATGATAATAATGTTACAAGTTTTTTTCTCATTAATGCTATATTAGTTACAAAAGTGTGGTTAATCCTGTTGGATTTTATTTAAAAGTCAAGATATAGGTACTAATTTAAAAATTCATCAATAAATTTTCCAAAAGAATCAATATTTCTTTTTATTGCATTAATATATATAATGAAATCGTTATACTGTTCATCACTTTCATCCAAATTTTCTATACCTAACATTCTAAAATTGTAATCTTCAGTAAAAAAATTTTTTTCTTTTAAAAAATTGTTAACGCTATCCACTGATTTATCAACCATTTCGTTCTGTTTTATTCTTCTTAGAAGATTATCATAAACAAATTTTGCTCTATGAAATTTTAGTTTTAACTGTTCTAAAGTATCTTCAGCATCACTTTTATAAACTCCAAGAACTGTTTTAGCAAACGGAACTTTTTTACTTCTTACATCATATATACCACCATTGGCTGTAGAAAAATTTCTTATAAATATATCTTTTGAAATATCATAACCAGCTAATTGTATATTAGGTGCCCTAAAATCAACAATTTTTATAGATAGTTTGTTAACATCTATTGAATCATCATTATTTACAATAATTCCATAGTTACCTTCATTTAAATCGTTTATATTAAGAATCCTAGCCAATAAATCCATTTTTAAAAACTCAAGCTTTAACTTCTCTATAGTTTCTTTTTCTAAATTACTAAGATCTTCTTTTATAATTTTAGGTGAACCAATTCTTCTTCCAAGAGCGGAAAAAGCAGTAACAAATTTTATATTATGATCATTTTTAGATTCTACAACATCCTTTGTAGCAATTAACAGACCATTGTTTGAAATAGGATTTATGAAAAAAAATGTTTCTGGACCAACTTCAAGATTTTCAAGTAATTTATAAACAAACATTTCCTTTAAATTAACTGGGCCAGAACCTCTACTGCTCTGCGGACTTCTAAAAAAGTCACTAGTTCTAGATATTACAGAACCTTCTTGATGAGTTTTTACAAAAAAAATTCTATTATTTTCTCCATTTTGTTTGGTATATTCTAATATACCTCCAGCTTGAGCTCCATCTCCTTTCTTTTTAAAATTTAAAGAAAAAGAAATATCATTGCTGTCTTTTTGGTAAAATTGATATACGATGTCATGCCAAACAACCCCGGACTTAATTTTAGCTTTGCTCGTAATATACATATCTTGTTTTACATCATAAGAATCTAAAACATTTTTTTCTAATATACCAATTACTAGATAGCTATGAATTATATCTCTGTCAACGGATGCAGTTATAAATGGGTCTATTCTACTTAGTAATGTATTTGGATCAAAGCTATCTGGATAGTCATCGATTGATTCTACTGTTTTATTTATTATATTTCTTATTTCATAAACTTCTTTATGAATCTTTAACATTTTGCCAAAAAAAGTTTGAATATCAATTTTATCTTCAAACCATATATACTTATTTTTTACATAAGAAACCAAAAAAGCAGTAAATTCAAATTGTAAACCTGCATAATATATCCTTTTATCTCTTTGTTCTTTTTCAATGTCTATTGTAAAATCTTCGTTCTCATCAAATTGGTTAATTTTTTCAATTATAGGCAACAATTCAAGTCTACGTTTAATTAAATAATCGTTAAAACTCTTAATGCTTTCATTCAAAACTTTATCGTCCTCTCTTTTTGACTTATATATAGCTTCTATTATTTTGTCAATAACCCGAAAAGTTGCATCATCCTTATCAAAGACATATTCCTTTATATATTTTCCTTTTTCTAGCTCAAAACCAGCACTTGTTAAAGATGAGCAAAAACCACAATTTATTATCATAAAAAAATATAAAAAAGAATAAAACATAATAATGCTAACATTAATATTAGCAAATATAAATTTGTGGTGTATATTTATTTTCATAATTTATCCTATAAGGATTTAACAATTAATTGATGTGTATTATAACACTAAAATATTATTTATCAACTTTTGCTGAATTATTTTAGTAATAATAAGATAAAACCTATTATATTTGATATATGAAAAATTTTATAAATTAAAATCAATATAATATTTTCTAGCTTTTTCATCATTACTTCATTATCGTTTTATTATTAAAACTCCTAATTTTTTCAATGTTGTTATTTATAAACTTTATTCTATCTTTATTTTTCATATTATGATAATTGCTTAACAGGAATTTTGCATTATGTTCTATATTTAGTCTGTTTAATACAATATCAGGAATATCAACATAGAGCGCATTGCCCTTATATTGCTTAATTTTTCCAGTATTAAGCAGTATAGCGTACAATTTTCTTTTATCTGATTTATTAAGTGTGTTACTAATTGTACTATTCATCATAAGATGATCTGGTATCAAAACAATAATTGTATCTTTATAGTTATCTTGTTTTTCCAAAAAAGATATAAAATCAGCAATTAAATCGTTTGTACATTCTATGGCATTAATCATGCCATTATTATTTGTATTTCTACAACGATGATCTTCTATACCATTTGGAAAATGATTACCTAATGTACTTATAGTGAGATTAAAAGGGATATTTGTTTTTGATAGCTCTATATACTTTTCTTTAGCTATTTTAAAAATATCAAAATCTTTTACTCCCCAATTTGTTAAGTCATTTTTATTTATATATTTATATTCTCTTAATAATTCGTGTTCACCATATATTTCATCATATCCGTGCATTTTTAAAAAATGATATTTGCCAGAGAATGTTCTTTTTTCACCACCAATATACACTTGATAATAATCTACATTATTTAAAACATCAGGAAAACATAGCATATTACTGGTTCTTGACGTTTTAAATAAAATCCCTCTTGATATATCATATATCATTGGAGAACCACACATCATTGTGTGTATTCCTGCTATTGTCCAGCCACTGCCTTCTATCATTTCTATATCAGAAAAAAATTCTCCCAATTTTGAATATTTTATAATATCTTTAGATATATTTTTGTAGTTATTTTCTAGCAATTTTTGCTCATAGGATTCCATTATTATAAATACTAAGTTCTTCTTTGTATTATCTTTGATATGCACTTTTAAATCTGCTCTATTTACATATTCAATATTGTTTAATTCCTTAAAAATTTCTTCATAGCTTTTCTTATATTCTGTATTATTATTCATATTATAACAAACATTTATAAACCTTCTTGGAAGACTATATTCACTTAATAAGTAAAATATTGAGCTAATAACTATTATATATTTTAACTTTTTATTGTTTATTTTAATCTTTTTATTTAGATAAATTAATAAAAAAACTATTAAAATAACTATAAGAAAACCAATAGTGCTATATTTACCATAAACTGTGAATGCAGCCTGATAATTTGTTAAATCAAAAAGATTGCTCATAAAAGAATAATTTATATCACTCATTATTGTTAGTATTGATATTGCTTCTAGTGAATAAAATAAGATAAAAATTGATGATACCAGGCTTTTTGTTATTTTATATCTTTTATCAATGAATATTACTAACAAATATGTTGAAATAACAGATAAAACAAAATTTATAAGTATATTGGTATATAGCATTAAAAAATTATTCTATTTTTACTTTATGAATATTATAAGGTATATTTATAAAATGTAAATGTATATTCACCAAAAATTCAGTTGTTCATAATCGTTGTTATAATTGCTATTGGGAATATCGTTATTTAGACTGTAAATACTATATTTATTTTTTAAATAATACAAAAATTTATTTAATTTTAGTTTATATTCTTTATCTACATAAGCGTTTTTATATAATTTTTTTATCTTTGCATAAGTATCAGAAAATTCCTTTTCTAAAAATAAATAAAAATAATCTTTTAAAGATCCTCTTAAATTAAGTGGAGCTGGTATTATATTTTTTATTCCAATTTTATAACATATTTTGTATATATATTCTAAATCACTTTTTCTATCAGTAAGATATGGAATAATTGGCATAAGCATGACATTAGTTTTACAGTTTAATTCTGAAAATTTCGATAACATTCTCAATCTATCTATGGCTTGACAAGTATTTGGTTCTAGTCTTTTTCTTATGTTTTCATTTAAAGTTGTTATAGTTGTGGAAATGCAAACATACGTTAGATTACTGAGTTCTTTTATAAGTTCATAATCTCTTATAATAAGATCCGATTTTGTTAGTATAAAAACAGGATTTTTATGTTTTATAAGTACATTTAATACTTTTGGCATAATTTGGTACTTTTTTTCTATTGGCTGATAGCAATCACAAACTCCTGATATATTTATTAAATCACGTTTCCACGATTTTTTTGATAGTTCTTTATCTAAAACATCAGCAATATTGGTTTTTACATATATATCATTAAAAAAGTCACTTTCTAAATATTTATGAGAATATTGTGCAAAACAATATTTACACATATGTTTACAACCACGATATATATTTAAATCATAGTTTGAAGCAAATTTTGTACTGTGATAATGTAAGGCTGATTTTACAGTAATTTCTTTAATCATTATTAATTTTATTCTTTTTAATTAAACATCTAAGAACAAAATTTTCAAAAATTAATCTGGCATT
>CALXRO010000003.1 GCA_944390875.1 uncultured Rickettsiales bacterium | reverse complement strand
GGAAAAAAGTAAAACAAAATAGTATAGAAGAATACTTTAAAAAAATAAATAAGATTGTTCAGTCTAATGAAGGAGTTGTAGGCATAGTTGATTTCCAATTTGATAAAGATAGTCAAATTTTTAATGAATGGTTTGGAAAACATAAAACAGATATTATTAATCCTGTTATGTCTAATAATTTTAACTCTTGTAATGCTGAAAAGAAACAAATGAATAAAATTTTTAACTTTATACTTGGTTGTGGTAAAGATACATGGAAAAAATTTTTAAAACATAAAACAATAGATGGATATGATAAAATTTCAGCAATTATAGTCAAATATGCTTTAATTTCAACATTACCAGATGAGTTTAAAGATTTTAGAGAAAAAGAGATTAAACTTTTTGATAAAAATTTATTAAATAACGTGCTTGAAAAATATTCAAAATATATAAATATAGATAATAATATAGGAACAAATCATATATTTATAAATTGTATTTATAGTATAATAGATCATACTTTTTATGAAAATGGTCGAATTGAAAATTTTAATTTTCTTGAAAAAATATTTAATAAATTACCAGATCTTATTAATAGAGATGAAGTAAATTTCCAAGGGCAACCAATAATTAATAGAATAAGCAGACTTTTCTTAGAAAATTCTTCAAAAACAAATGAAGAATACAATAAAAAAATCTTAAATTTATAAGTAATTCAATTTCAAAAAACCCAAGTCTTATTTATCGTTATTCAACAACAAATGATACTCAAAAACGTAATTATGATAAAATAAAAGATAATTTAAGAAGAGAAAATTACGAAAACATAAAACTAAACAATGATGAGAGAAGTGAAAAAACTTTGTTAGCTGAATTTTTAGTTGCTTTAAGAAAAAATGATGATACACAATCAAAATTTAAAGATAATATATTTGAGTTACTATATAATTCTCTGGCATTACTATGCGATCAAACAGAATCTTTAAAAAATAAAAAAGATTCAGAGGAATTAAGAGAAATGTCATTTTTACTTAATCAATCATTAATAGATCCAAATACCAAAGAGTCTAAAACACCTATGGATCTTTTAAAAACTCTAACAGAAAAACAAAATAATAAAATTTCAAGTAAAATCAGAATATTAAAAGAGCCACCTATTAGTATGATGACAAAAAATGAAATAGAAAATAAAAGAAATCAAACAATAGTACATAGTGTTTAATTATAAAATAAAACAAATAAACATACCTTGACTTATATCAAATAAAGAATTACAATGCAATTAATCTTAGAGAAAGTATCTTGTCAGTTTCCCCAACCCACTTAGACACAGACAAGAGAGTTTTTACAGAAATTGTTAATTTTTCTATGATATATTTATGACAAGAAATATAATGAAGACGTTTTCCGTTACACCAAAGGAAATAACTAGAAAATGGTATATAATTGATGCCGAAAATTTAATCCTTGGTAGAATGTCAGTTATAATTGCTGATTATCTTAGAGGTAAACATAAGGTTTACTATACTCCTAATATGGATTGTGGAGATTATATAATAGTTATTAATGCTGATAAAGTTGCTTTAACTGGAAACAAGGAATCAAAAAGATTTTATTGGCATACAGGCTATATGGGTGGTATAAAACACAGGACAATGAAACAAATGAGAAAAGAAACACCTGAAAGAATAATTGAAAATTCTGTTAGAAGAATGATTAGTAGAAATTCTTTGGGAAGAAATATGATGAAGAAATTACATGTATACGCAGGACCAAATCATCCACATGTTGCACAAAATCCTGAATTTTTAGATATAAAATCAATGAATAATAAAAATATTAAAAGGAGTTAAGATTCATGGTAGTAGAAAAAGAAAAAAAAAGAATAATTAAACCTTTATTAAAAAAAGTTGAAAAATCTTCTATAAAAAAAACAATACCTACAACCAGTAAAGCAACTAAAAAAAAAGTTGAAGAAGAAAATAACAACTTAAACATTGAAAAAATATCAGAAGGAAAAGTAAAAATAGTTAGAAAAGAGGTTGAAGTTAAGAAGAAAAATAATCAACAATATGGTGATAAATCTTATGCTACTGGAAAAAGAAAAAATGCTGTAGCAAAAGTATGGTTATCAAAAGGAAATGGTAGTATAAAAATAAATGGCAGAGAGGCTTTAGATTATCTTAAAAGACCTATATTAGAAGTTATAATAAACACACCATTTGTTGTCACTGATACAGTTGGTCAATTTGATGTAATTTGTACTGCAATTGGCGGTGGACTTAGTGGACAAGCCGGTGCTATAAAACATGGTATTTCAAAAGCATTGTTAAATCGTAACCCTGAAGCTTACAGAAAAGATTTAAAATCTGCCGGACTTTTAACTAGAGATCCAAGAATTGTTGAAAGAAAGAAAGCTGGTTTAAAGAAAGCTAGAAAAGGACAAGTTTTCAGTAAACGTTAATATTTTTTTAAAGGGCTTCTTATGTTTAAGTCTAAATTTTTACAAGAATGTGAAAAAAGAGGTTTTCTAAATCAATGTACCAATATAAATAAACTTGACGAACAATTATCAATAGACAAGCCAGTTATAGCATATTGGGGAACAGACCCTACTGGAAAATCATTACATGTAGGGCATTTATTTTCTTTAATGATGATAAGACTTTTTCAAAGATGTGGTAATAAACCAATAATATTAGTTGGCGGTGCTACTGGCCAAATTGGCGATCCGTCTTTCAAAGATAAAAGTCGCCCTTTAATGTCTCTTGAAACCATTGAACACAATAAGATAGGAATTAAAAAATCAATAGAAAAATTTATAAGATTTGGTGAAGGAAAGACTGATGCTATAATGGTTGATAACATAGATTGGTGGCAAGATAAGAAATATTTAGACATATTACGAGAAATTGCGCCTCATATTTCTGTAAATAGAATGCTATCTTTTGAGTCTGTAAAACTTAGATTGGAAAAAGAAGAACATATGAGTTTTTTAGAATTTAACTATATGGTTTTACAATCATATGATTTCTACTATTTATATAAAAAGTATGGTTGTACATTGCAACTTTGTGGTGGTGACCAATGGGGTAATGTTGTTGCTGGAGTAGAACTTGTCCGACGATTACAGTTTTTAAATAACGTAAATGAACAAGGTGAAAAAACTGAAGTTCTTGGTTTTTCAACTCCACTTTTAACTGATTCAAATGGTAAGAAAGTTGGAAAAACAGAAGGCAATGCTATTTGGACAAATGAAGATATGCTAGATCCTTTTGAGTATTTTCAATATTTTAGAAATACAAATGATAATGATGTTGTAAGATTTCTAAAAATATATACCGATATGGAAATAGATGAAATTGAGGCAATTAAAAATAAAGATATTAATGAGCTTAAAAAGATATTAGCATATGAAGCAACAAAAATATGCCATGGTGAAAAGGTTGCAAAAGATTGTCTTGAAAAAGCAGTACAGATTTTTGAGAATAAAAATCAGGATTTTTTAGAAACAATTGAATATAATGCAAAAGAGAATGGTAAACAATTATATAATATTTTAAAAATTCTTAATTTTTCAGCATCAAATAGTAAAGCAAAAAGACTTATTGCAGGTGGCGCTATAAAAATAGATGATGTAAAAATTAATGATGAAAATTATATAATTTCAAATGAAATTGAAAGATTTAAATTATCTATTGGTAAGAAAAAAGATGTAATTGTTAAGATTATAATTTGACAAGTATGATGAAATATTAATAAATAAATATCAAATTTAATAGAATTGAGGCTAATAATGAGTATTTTACAAAAAAAAAAAAACGATATAAATAAAAGTGAATTAATAACAATAGGTATACCTATTTATAATATGGAGAAATCTATTGTTAACGCAATAAAAAGTTGTTTGAATCAAACGTACAAAAACATAGAAATTTTAATTGTTAACGATGGTTCTACTGATAATTCTATATCAGTTATAAATGAGAATATATCGGATTCGCGTATACACATTTATAATAGAAAAAAAAATGAAGGTGTCTCTTTTGCTATGTACGATTTAGTAGAACAAGCTAAAGGAACATATATATGTTTTTTAGATGCAGATGATACTATGATGCCTATGCGTGTAGAGAAACAATACAATGCTATAAAATATGCAGAAAAGAGGTATCCTTCAAGAATGGTAGCTAGTTTTTGTGGTTCAATGGTTAATGATATAAATAAAAAAACACAATACTTTATAAATCCATATGATTTATGGAATTTGGCATCTGACCATACTTTTGGTGGTGGTGTAGGACATTCTATGTATAAAGTAGAAGATTTAAAAAAATTAGGAAATTTTGACACTCATTTTATACGTTCTACTGATACTGCTATGTGTTTATATTTTTTAATAAATAATGGTTTTTATGCAATGTTGCCAGAACCATTAATTAACTACAACTTTTATTGGAATAAAAATAAGGATAATATTGCAAAACTAGATGAAAAATATTTCAATGAATTGCGTAATGAAATCAAAATAGAAAATCCACATAATTTGTACTTGCAAAGATTTATTGGCACAAATTTTTATGAAAAAAGAGAAATAAGAAGAACAAAAATAAGTTTGTTTGGCATAATTCCAATTGTAAAAATTAAATATAAACAAAATGGAAACAAAATATTAGTTTATCTTTTTGGCTTTATACCTTTTATATTAATAAAAAATAAAAGAAAATAAATTAATAATTAATAGGGTTTTAAAATGATAGATTATAAAGAAAAAGTTTTATTGATAACAGGCGGTTCTGGTTCGTTTGGACAAACAATGTTAAATTATTTTTTAAGTACAAATGTTTCCGAGATTAGGATATTTTCTAGAGATGAGGAAAAACATGATAGAATGAGGAATAAATATAAAGATAATCGTATTAAATACTATATAGGAGATATACGTGATGAAAATACAATTGAAAATGCAACGTTAGGTGTTGATTTATGCTTTCATGCTGCCGCTTTAAAAGAAGTACCATCTTGTGAATTTTGGTCAATGGAAGCTGTAAAAACTAATATTATCGGTTCAAATAATGTTATTGAAACTTGTATTAAAAACAAAGTTGGGCGATTAGTTGTTTTGTCAACTGACAAAGCTGTTTACCCAATAAATACAATGGGGATGACAAAAGCTATTATGGAAAAATTAATGGTTTCTAAATCAAGAAATATTAATTCAGATAAAACAATAATTTGTGCTACAAGATACGGTAATGTCATGGCTAGTCGTGGTTCAGTTATTCCTTTATTTGTAAAACAGTGCAAAGAAAATATTCCAATAACAATTACTGATCCACAAATGACTAGATTTTTAATGAGTT
>CALXRO010000002.1 GCA_944390875.1 uncultured Rickettsiales bacterium | reverse complement strand
TATTAGCTTTAATATATCTTACAAATCAATTTGATAAATATGAATTTTTAAGAGATGAAATAGTTAAGAAATATCTTAAAAATACCAAATATATAAATAATTGGGATCTTGTTGATTTAAGTTGTTATAAGATAATAGGTAAGTATTGTTTTGATATAAATAATTATGAGATAATTTTTAACTTATCTAAATCAGAAAATTTATGGGAACAAAGAATATCAATAGTATCTACAATTTATTTAATTAAAAATGGTAAATTTGATATAACTTTAAAACTTTGTAAAAAATTTCTTAGCAACGAACATCATTTAATACATAAGGCTTGTGGTTGGACCCTTAGAGAAATTGGAAAAAATGATAAAAATACATTACTAAAATTTCTAAATAAATATTCCAAAAAAATGCCTAAGATAATGTTAAGTTATGCAATAGAAAAAATTAGAAATGAAGTTATTTTTAAATAACAATTATATATATCATTATATTATAAATATTTCTAATAATTATTATTTATAATTATTTACTTGACATATTATAATTCGTATATAAAATTTAAGTTGTACGATTGACGTATTATTCCATATTTTCCATAATATCACATAGAGGAGATGGTAAAACCATCTCTTTTTTATACTTGATAAAACTAAAATAATTATTAATATTATAATGTTCGTATTAATACTAAAAATTATATGCCGGATAAAAATAAAGAGTTATTATTTCCAGATTATGTTTTTGATAAAAAATTAGGCAAATATTTGTTTATTAAAAAAATAATTTTATCACCAATATATGCACTAATTTTTATACTATATCCAATATATTTATTTTTTAAATTGTTTGAATTCAAAACTTTTTCTAAGATATTAAAACGAATATTATTTATTATATATTTAATTTTTATGACTGTTTTAATATATACTATTTTTATACAAAATAGGCGAGCAAATAGTAATGAGCAAGTGATAATAGAACTAGATTTTAAAGATAAAATAGAAAATATAAAATAATAGTTTATGGATTATTTAAATTTGTTTTTATCTTCAATAAGTGTTGTAGATGGACTATCTAAAAATACTATTGAGTCTTACAAAAGAGATTTGGAATCATTATTTGAATATATGGCTAAAAAAAATATCAATATTATAGACACTAAAGAAAGTGACTTATTTAAATATTTTAAAGACATATCAAAAAAATTTTCTGATAATACAATTGATCGTCATATATCATCAATAAAACATTTTTTTGATTTTTTGCAATTAGAAAATTATATAAAACATAATCCATCAACTGCTATTGAACACACAAAACATAAAAAAAAATTACCAAAATACTTGACAAAAAATGATATAAAAAAATTGTTAGATAAAGCATATCAAGATAAGAGTAATTTCGGCTTACAATTTTATTGTATGTTGCTTCTAATGTATGCCACAGGTATGCGTGTTTCTGAACTAGTTGAACTAAAAATATCTGCAATAGAAAAAGTTTTTGACTTTGAAAGTAATAATTTTCAATTAAAGGATTATATAAAAGTTTTTGGAAAAGGCGGAAAAGAGAGAATTTTGCCAATTAACAAAACCACCATGGATATTTTATATAAATATTTAATTTTGAGAGAAAAACTTTTAAACGGTGTTCATTCTGAATATTTATTTACTACGAGAGTCATTTTTTCTAGAAAAGAAGAAAAAACAAAAAGAAAAGTTATATTAAAAATAAATAAAAATGACAGTCACATAGCAAGGCAATTATTTGCCAGACATTTAAAATCCTTAGCCATGAGTATTGGTATTTCTGAAGAACTTATATCTCCGCATACTATAAGACATTCAGTTGCAACACATCTATTACAAAATGGTGCTGATATAAGAATAATACAAGAAATATTAGGACATTCTGATATATCAACAACTCAGATATACACTCATATTGCAAATGATAAATTAGATAGTGTCTTAAAAAAATATCATCCTTTATCAAAGTTAAATATTAAATATATAAAAGAATAATGAGAGAAAACGTAATAATAGATCAAAAAACAAAGTATATAAGGGAATTATTCGCTCTAGAAGATAATTTTTTAAAACAAATAAGAGAGGATTGTGAAAATGATAATAGACCAATAAATATAAGCTCAGATGAGGGAAAACTTTTGCAGATGTTAATAAAAATAAGTAAATATAAAAAAATAATTGAAATTGGAACTTTTTATGGTTATTCAACAATATGGATGGCAAAAGCAATACCAGATGACGGCTATATAATTACAATTGAAAAAGAAGAAAAAAGTTACAATAAGGCAAAATATAATTTTAAAACAGTAAATCTTGAAAAGAATATAAAAGCTATAAATGGTGATGCAATTGAAATACTAGATAATTTAGATTCAGAATTTGATATGATATTTATAGATGCTGATAAGATAAATTATGTTAATTATCTAAACTGGGCTGAAAAACATATAAGATTTGGTGGTCTTATTGTTGCTGATAATACATTACTTTCTGGTGCCGTTTATAAAAATGAATTACCATATAGAATAAGAAAAACAACAAAAAATATAATGAAAGAATTTAATTTAAGACTTAGTAATAATAAAAAATATACATCAATACTATTACCAAGTACAGATGGTATTACTATTGCTTTAAAAGAATTTTAATGGATTTAGATGATTCAAATCTGTAATTTTAGATATAGTTTAGTTAAATAGTAAACTATTTTGTGTAGTGCAAATTTACTTGAATATAAAGGCAAAAAACATTATATACCATTAAATAAAAAAATATATAAAATTATACAACTTATATTATTATTGACAAAATACAAAAGATGTTTTAGTATATATCTGTTATAAACAGAAAAATGAGGTTAAAAATGAAAAAAATAAAAAAAATGATATTTGTTATGTGTTTTGCACTTTCGAGTATTTTTATTCCCGATCAAGAAGTTATTGCTTCAAATTGGCTTGAGGATTCTGCTTCTATAGTAATATTAGCAAGCTGTGGAATCGTTGTTTTAGACAAATTAATAAGAATAATCTGGACCCATTGCTGTTGTTGTATAAGGAATACTGAAACTGATAATAGTACTATAGATGACAATACAGACGATAGTTTTGAAGAAAGAGAAATTAAAAGAGTAAAAAATAAGAAAAAACATAATAAAAACTACAATGGATATTTAATAGAAGAATAAAACAATTAAATATTGTAATAGATAGCTTTTTCTTATTATAACTAAAAAACTAATGTATTTTTAAGTTATTATAAAAATATATAAATGATGGAAAAAATTAATGTAAAAAAAACTAAAAATATTAATTTTTTCTACTCATTATATTTTATAATAAGCTATTTG
>CALXRO010000001.1 GCA_944390875.1 uncultured Rickettsiales bacterium | reverse complement strand
CCATTTATTAAATTTCCTCCATTTATTGCTATTATAAATGTCGTGTTTGATTCTGAGTTAATTGTAATATCTTCAAACCATGATTGGTTTAAATAAATTTCAAAATTGCCCTTGCTGTCACCTTCATTTTTAAAAAAGATATTATTATTTCCATAACCCACAATACTACTATCTAATATAACCCTAGCTTTTGAATTTGAATGATTTATAAAGTTTAATTTACCATTTTCCCCATTTAATCTGATACCATATATCATATTTTCTGAATTAATTTTGTTGCTTGATAATTCAAAAAGTGGATTATCACCATATAAATTAAAATTCATAGTTCCTAAATTTCTAATTATCGCATAATAATCCGAATAATATCTTGTAGTATTTAAATTATTATTTTTTATAATTATTTGATTAGCTTTAAAATCTATAATAGAATTTTTCCTTAAATTTAAAAATAAAATTGGTTGATAATTATTTGTGTCCAAAGAATTTTCTGTAATATTTATAGATTCTGTATTATTAGTGCCTAAATTAATAATTCCATCATAATTAAAAAACATATAATTGTGTTGAAATTCACCTGGAGATTTTGAATTATCAATAGAATTATTTGTTATATTTATAACTTTACCTTTTAAATTAAACTGACTACCTTCAAAATTACATATAAAATAGCTTTGTGTTCTTGTATCAAGTATATTCTTGCTAATACTAAGTATTTCTGTATTTTCAGAGCCTATGTTAACAATAGCACTACGATTACTTAGTATTAACGAAGATATTCCTTTTGGAATATATTCTCCTTGATCTATATCACTATTATTGATTATGTTAGAATCAATATATATATTTTTTCCAATTATCTCTGTAGTGTTACCTTTATAAAAATTATTGTTTAATAGTGTGTTTCTAAAACTGTTTGATATAATTGCGTTATTACTAATACTAAGTAATTCAGTATTATCTGTTCCAATTTTTAATATAGATGAAGTTGTTTTTGTTTTTGGATATTTTGAATTTTCAATATTTTCTTGTTTACGATAATGTCCTTCATTCATAAATAAAGAAATAATTGGGCGCCCTTCATATGGTCTATCTTTGTCATGTATATATGAATCACCTTCATAAGTCACTTTTATTTCATTTTCATTTATATTTATCCTTTTACTTTTTATTTGTAAAATACCTAAATTACGTATTAGAAAAGCTTTTTTATTTTTATATATATTTTCTGGCACTGTTTTTGTTGTTGAGCCATTACTATGGCCAGTTACAATATTATAACTTCCTGTTGTTATATCACTTAATATAGAATTATAATTGATATTAACAATAATAGAATCATCAGTACCTATGTTCATTTCTTCAGAATTGTATAAAATATTACTTAAATTGGTTTTATTTTTTACATAATAAGTGTCAGTTTGTTGTTTATATGATATTGCCTCATTATTTGTTATGTTTATCTCGTTATTTTCAATATTTAATATTGAAGAATTATATAGTAAATAAGTAACTCCAACAACAACTTCAGATCTTAAAACATTATTTGTTATATTTAGGATTTTTCCTTTTGTAGTAAATTTTCCATTATAAACATTTTGTATCAATGAGTTTTTATAGTAACCATAAACTGTATTACTACTAAAGTTTAATTCATCAGTATTATTAAATCCAATAGTTGTCTTACTATAATTATTATAAAATAAAATTGAGTTTTTAAATCCAGAATTTAATGAATTGTTTATTATTTCTATTTTCTTGGAAAGAAAATCAACTTCATGCATAACTTTCCTATTACGAACCAAGGCATTATTATACTCAATTAAGTAAACTAAACCTTTGGAATTGATAATATTATAACTAAATTTTAATATTTCTGTACTATTTGTTCCAATTTCAGTTTTTTTGATATTTCTGCTTGATACTAAACTGGCTGTTTTTCTAAAAGCATCTTCACGCATTTCACCGATATTGTTGTTGGCCGTAATTGAATTTTTTGATATTTCTATAAACTTTGCTTTCAGTGTAGTAGTAGAGTTGTTTTCTTTTGGATAATCATAACAAAATCTATAAAATAATAGATAACTCGTAAAACCATTAATTGTATTATTGATAACAACTAGTTCTTGTGTGTTTTCTAAACCTAAATTCATTTGGAACATGGTATTACTTACATCAAATTTATTACTTATTAAGGAATTTTGAAAACTATTTATATTATTAATAGAATTACCAATTAATAGTATTTTTTTAGTATCTATATTTATAATTCCAGTATTTCTAAACAAAACGCTACTATTTTCAGAATTAACTCCAATAGCGCCAAAAAATGAATCATCTTGATTATTTGATATATTTAAAGTCTTATTGGTTTGTATTTTTATTCCAGTATCTGTTCCTGTAAATAAAATACCTCTTATATCATTGATTATTGTGTCTGATAATAGATCAATATTTGTATCTTTAATAAAATAATCATAATTTAAGTTTCCACCCGTTGTATTTTCGAAAATTGATTGTATTAATTCTGTATCTAAACTAATTTGATTTTCTTCATAATCTACTATATCTTATTCTTGTTCTGTGCCGTTTTTATAGGTTATTTTTTCTATATTAATATTTAATATTCCCTTTTCTAGAATATAAGAACCAAAAATGTTATTAGAATAAGATATATTGCTAAGTGGCAGTAAAATTACTAAAATAATGATTATGTCAACATAAAATCTTTCTTTTTTTATTTTTTCCACAGTCATCTTCCTTAAGATTTGACTTTAGTGTAGATTTTTTTTCTAGAAAGTCAAATTTTAACACTTTTGTAAGCTTATATTATGATATACTTATGATTTATTATAATTATATAAACATTTCACTTTTACTCAAAATCTCGACACCATTCATATAAGGAACAAGAACTTCAGGTACTTTTATACTACCATCCTTTAGTTGATAATTTTCCATTATTGCTATTATAGTTCTACCAACAGCCAAAGCAGATCCATTTAATGTATGTAGATATTCAATTTTACCATCTTTATTTCTAAATCTAGCATTCATTCTTCTAGCTTGAAAATCTGTACAATTTGAACAACTTGTTATTTCTCTATATTTGTTTTGTGCTGGCAGCCATACTTCATGATCATACGTCTTTGATGAACTAAAACCGGTATCGCCACTACACAATAATAATACTCTATAAGGCAAACCTAAACTTTTAAGCATTTCACTTTCTATATTGTTCATTCTTTCATGTTCCTCATTTGATTTTTCTGGAGTTGTTATTGAAACCATTTCAACCTTTTTAAATTGATGTTGTCTAAGCATTCCTCTTGTATCTTTACCTGCAGATCCTGCTTCACTACGCCAACATGGTGTATAAGCAGTTAATCTTAATGGCAAATATTTTTCATCAATAATTCTGTTTGAAACCCAATTTGTCATTGTTACTTCACTTGTTGGAATTAACCACATATTTTCAATTGTATGATAAGAATCTTCTGCAAATTTTGGTAAATTACCAGTGCCAAACATTGCTTCTTCCCTAACTAAAAAAGGAATAGAGGTCTCTCTATACCCATATTTTTCTAAAAAATCTAGGAAAAAATTTGATAATGCCCTCTCTAATTTAGCTAAACCATCAAAAAGTGCTGTTGATCTACCTCCACAAATTTTACTTGATTGTTCAAAATCCATCAGATTTAAATTTTCACCAAGCTCATAATGAGCCTTTGGTTCAAAATCAAATTTTGTTGGTTCACTATAAGTCTCAATAACTATATTATCATTATCGTCAATACCATAAGGTACAGAATCTTGTAATATATTTGGAGTTGAAACTAATATTTTATATAACTCGCTATCCTTCTCGGTTTCGATATTTTTTTGTAGATTGGAAATATCATTATTTATTGAATTTACTTGTTGTATAAGACTATCAGTATCTTCATTTTTTGATTTAAGAATACCTATTTCTTTTGATAATGTATTTCTTTTCGATTGTAAATTTTGTAACTTTGTTATTTGCTCTTTTTTGTTTATGTTTAATTTTTCTATGTAATCAAAATTGAGATTTATATTTCTCTTTTTCATAGCTTCATTAAATTTGTCTGGATTCTCACTTATCCATTTTATATTTAACATATTTTTGATTTTAATTAATAATTTTCCTGCATTATATATGATTTTTGTTATTTTTCAATGTTTCTTTTATAAGAAATAGTTTTGAAGATAAATATAATAATTACTTAAATTTTTTAGAGTTATCTTGAACTTTTAAAAAAATTATTTACAATGAGTAAAAATTTTAAAAAACACTATGAAAGACGAAGGAAAAATTTTTACAAATAAGATTTTTTTATTAATATTATCAATATTATTATATTCTAATATTTCATACTCTAGTAATATTTTTGATTCTTATATTATAAAAAATAGTGATGGTGGGGGGACGTTAAATGTTAATAAGGAAAAAATAACATATAAAAACGGCACAGAACAAGATATAGTAGATTATGAAGGAAATCAAATTAGTTTAGATACAGAATTAATACAATCAATTTTCGGAAATACAACAGGAGGAAGTTTAGATTACAATTATTTTATGTATTCAAAGAATTTTCAAATATCAGAAAATACAGACGTAAATAAAATTGGTGAAAATGGTTTGTTGTTTACTGGTAAAGATACATATATATCGAATACGAATTTTTCATCAGAATTTAAAATATATTTTACTAAAACTAACTCTACTTTTATCATGGCTGGGATAAATTTAGAAAAGTCAAACATATTAATTAGAAATCATGGAATAATAGATATAAATTTTGGAAATATAATATTTATTGCCAATACGGTCACTTACAATGGAATGGATAATAATTTATATTATAATTTACTTAACTCAATTACAATTGGTTCTTCAGAAACAAAAACATTAAGCATTATTTACAACAAAATCGGAAAAGGTAAAGATAATTCTTTATTTTTCAATAGTGGAGGATCTATAGAATTAAATTCAAGAGATATATTTGTCTTCAACAATAATGTTAATTCTGATAATAATATGTCTTCTTCTTTATTTTATAATCAATCAGGAACAATGACTTTAGGATCTCAAATTACAGGTAAAATAAGTATAAACAATAATATAATTAGTAGCGATAAATATTCATATATGTTTTATAATAGTAAGGAAGGCACAATAAAATTTAGTGGTAAAAATATAAATATACAAAATAATGAAATAACCCCCACATTTGAATTAAGTGGTTTTATTGACAAATATTCAATTTCCATATATAACGAAGGCAAAATAAGTATAAACTTATATGGAGAAAATCCATCTTTTGGATTATCTAATAATACAACAACAGAAAAAACAGATAATGTTTTTGGAGTATTAATGATAAATGATAATATATCAGAACCTAGTATAGATTTTGTAAATAATTCTAATAAGACAGCTAAAATTAAATTACATCACGATATTAGAAGTTTTTATATAAGTAATGACAATAATATTTATCAAAAAGTAAATGATGTTAAGTCAGTTTTTGTTTTAAAAAATGAAATTGGTCATAATGGAAGTTTTGAATTAGGAATTGGAACATCGATGATTGAAGTAAATGAAATTAGTATACAATCAGATACAAAATTTTTATTTGCTATAAATGGAAGTGATTTAGTAGGTAGATTGGTTGGTGTTGGTGCAGATTCTAAATTAGAAATATCTGAAAATAAAAAATTATCAATAGAAATAGATAACTTACATTCAAAAAATATAAAAACAAATAAGAAATATAAAATTATATCTGGATTTAGTGCTACTGATCTAAAAAAATTAATCAGTGATAATAAGCTTATACTAATTAATGATAATAAAATTATATCAATATCTGGATTGTCTTTTAATGTATTTTTTTATAATTCTAGTGATGCTATAAGTGTTGTCTTTGTAAATATTGGAGAAGATGTTACGATTAAACCGGATATAACAGAAGATGAAGATACTAATTTTGATTCAAATAGTCTAACTAAAGAAGAAATTGAAGATGAATTAGGGATTAATGACAAGTATTCTGCTATAATAGATATTATTATTAATATAAATGATAGTCAAGATAATACAATTAATTCAATATTAAATTTCTTAAAAGATAAAAATATTTCCACTGATGATAAATTATCATTACTCCAAGATATTATGCCTGATGAACAGAAAGATTTGGTATATGAAATAAAAACAATAGTTCTTGAACCAATAATTAATACAATAACAGAAAGATTAAATAATAATGTATA